>JBBRLU010000020.1:0-17985 GCA_038231175.1 Saccharimonadales bacterium (SeqCode)
AATCGTTCTACCGACGGCCGTGGATACGACGCTACCCGGGATTAAGTTGGTAGTAAAAGCGTCACTGTTACCGTTCAGCGTAAACTGGAATGATGGCGGCACGGTGGCGTTGCTGATGGTGACTTGGTCGTTGGTTATGATGTAGAGCGAGTAGGTTGTAGAGTCATTGGTTACCGCTCCGGCAATCTGAGAGATGACGGTACCCTGCGTGGTTTCGGCTGCTCCAGCACTACTGTTGGTGAGCCCGACGCCAAAGTTAAAACAGTAGAGGTTGGCAGAAGACAATACTGTCGGAGTAGTAAGTGGGAAGGTCACACTCTTAGCAGCAACGGTAATGCTGGCATTAGTAATAGCTGGCATAGCGGTCTGGCCACTGTCTAGGTTTGTAACTGTCGTAGCCCAGTTCGCAACCACTGCGCTGACGACGTAGTCAGTGGCGGCAGTTGTAGGGAAAGTCAGCTTAATCGACGCAACCGTAGCAGCGACGTTGGTTGTTGATGGCTTCATGCAAGCACGTCCACCGGTCGTCTGGGTGGCATTCATGTTATCAAGACGTATAAAGCTCTGTTGAAATGGGACGGCACTAGCGTGGCCGACAATCCCAAGGCTGCCGAGGATAGTAGCTACTACAAAAGCAGCCGATATTATTTGTTGTGACGGTATGTGAAATTGTTTTTTCATTTTGCTTTTTTTTATTTAGTTTATAACTTGAGTGCAGTATGTCAGACAAGCTCAAGCATTGTCAACTGTTTTTTTTAGTTAAAATATAGCGGCCGAGGTAAGCGTTATTTTATCACCGTAATCGCTGGCTTCTGGTGTAATTGTTGCTGCCCGAGCTTTCAGCAGTAACGAGCCGCTGCCCCCTGTTACGGGCTGGGCTGAAGAAAAGATTGGCTGGAGTAAAGCCGTTAACAGACCGACGTTCGAAGTTGCTCCATTAAACGGTGCGACCTTAACAAACGGGCCACCGGAGGTTTGGGCTACCGATTGATCCTGGGCGCCATAACCGGTGCTAGCAACACTCAGGTCGGCCGTGGCCGAGGCAATGGTATAGCCATTAGTAGTACTTTTAAGGCCGGCATTGGTCGAGGAGATGTAAATGATGGCTCCGGCATTGGCGTTGGTGGTGAGGTTAAACCATAGCTTATCGTTAGAATTGACGACGGTTGCCGGCAGCAGATTCGGGAACGACGTTACGAACGGTGCTGTCGGTTGGGTGTCGGTAAAGATACTAAAACTAATACTCGGTTTAACGGTCGAAGCCGTAGCCGTCGGTCCATACTCGGTTTGGGTAAAGTAGCCCTGCATGGCGTTAACTTTTATTAAGTAGGTCGTATTGACGCTCAAGCCAGAAATAAGCTGGCCGCTCGCCCCGCCCCAGGCAGCATAGGTCTGCAAGTCGGTAGCGGCGGTAAAGGTCGTACTGCTGGTACCGTCCGGGTGCACGTAGAGCGTGGTCACAAAGTTGTCACTGCTAATAACAACCCCGAACTTGGTAGTCGAGGGGTTGTTGCCGGTACTGATAATAAGCTTTAATTTATCGTAGTAGTTAGCCGGATTCGTGAAGCTTGGTGCCGGTGGCACGTTTGATTGTTGAACGTTCTCGTTCCCTGAGCGAGCCTTGTAGGTAGTACTGGTCGACTGCGTGTTCGACGGCTCCCCCGTAGTGGCGTTAACCTTGTAGTTGGTGGAGCTGGAGCTGCCAGTGCCGCCCGAACCAAAGCCGTAATTGTTTAGGCCATAATTGGTACTGGTTGGTAGTACAGCCATCAGCAGGCCCAAGGCCGAGAGAATTCCCCATGTCATAGTCCTTATTGTACGCTAAGCTTATGCTTAGTGTCACTGCCAGCCTTACTGCCAGCGGAGGGTGGCCAGCAGATTCGTCATTTCATTAGGTAGTCCATTGGTGGCGTTGCTGTTCTGAACACTGACCGAGATCGTGAGGACCATATTGTTATGAGGAATAATGACGGTTACTTCGGTATGGTCAGTCTTGGTCCAAAGCGAGGCCGCCTCTCCGGCTACGGTAAGCGTCTGACTGCTATAGATGTCTGTCCGGACTTTGCGGTACAGATAGGCGCTGCTGGTGCTAATATTTCCTCTCACTAGTGCGAGCGATAGATGTTTGTCATAGGTGGTATCGGCGCTCAGCAAGTAATTTACTAAGTCGGGTAGCTGCGGTGTCTGTGATTGCACATGGTAGGTCCCTGGGTACTCCAAGCTAAAGAAGTTATTGGCTAGGGTTTTGTCGGCCAGCGGAGTAGTAGCCTTATCACTGCTGGCAGTTGCGGTAATAGCCGCCTTATTACTGCCCTCCAGCCAGATTAAGCTCACCAGTCCAAAGATAAAAACCACGGCCAAGCACAGGCCCAGGCTCCAAGTGTGGCGGCTCGGTCGAATCACGAGACCCTACCCAATTGCCGGTTTAGCAGTCGTAATTCACGCTGCTCACCGACCCAGAAGCCAGCAATCGCCAAACCGACCGAGGCCAGCACGACAGCGGTAATTTTTAATATCAATCCCACCGCGCCACTATTCTTGGCCGTAGTTTGCGTTATTACGGGAGCTGCAACTGCTCCCCGGACAATTGCCACTAATTGCACATAACTGCTAGTCCCTGCCTGGTCGGTAGCCTTAACGACAACCGTATAATTTCCGGCACTGGCGGCGTACTGGTAGGCATGACTGAGGTTATATGTACCAGCGCTAGTCCGACTAAATAAGTCAGACTTACCATCGCCCCAATTAACACTCACCGCATAGGGCGCCTGCCCACCGCTTAGCGTGAGTAGCCAGCTCAGCTGGTCACCGGTTTTGGCCGCTTCGTACTTCTGATCGGCCGAGACATAAAATGGTAAACCGCCGTTACCAAAAAGATTACCGACGGCTGTTAAACGGACCGTAACCGGGACAGAATCAGGACTTGGAATACCATTAGCATTATAGGCCCGGGCAACAAGCGTGTTGCTGCCATTAAATAAACCGACCGACAGCTGGTAACTGCCGCCGTTACACAATACCGCGCCTGCCATGACGTCATTTTTAAAAATCTCGACCAGGCTCCGACCCGGGCAGCTGCCGCTAACGACAGCCGGATCAGTAGTTCGAAATTGCTGACCGTTCTGCAGATTGGAAATGGTTGGCCCGTTTTTGTAAAGCGGCGCTGGCACAACGGCAAATGTCTGGACAGCGCCCGTGTCATCGGCCGACACAGTATGCTCAGTTAGCAGGACACAG
This sequence comes from Saccharimonadales bacterium (SeqCode), assembly GCA_038231175.1. Taxonomy (GTDB): domain Bacteria; phylum Patescibacteriota; class Saccharimonadia; order Saccharimonadales; family UBA4665; genus UBA4729. The sequence goes on from JBBRLU010000020.1 coordinate 3,238, forward strand.
CAGCAGGCTAACACTAATACCAGCAGCAGGCCGCCATACGATGTGTGGTGATGGGGTTGCAGTTTGCCGGTATGTTTGTGTTCTAATATTTTTGTGCGGCCAAGGTGCCGTTTTTGGAACATAGACACATCATAACATCTTCTGTAAAGCTTGTTTGAGAATAAGCTTAAGGTTATGATTACAATGACCATGGAATACGATACAGACAGCAGTCTTGAAGAAATAGGAACAGCCGACGGACAGCAGCCAGCGCTAAGCCAAAAAACTGGACCAACTAGCTCACCGCGGCGATCCAATCGTCGCCTGCTGCTGTGGATTGGCATCGGGCTATTAATTTTAGTAATCGGGCTTTTAATCATCCGCCTGACAACCCACCAGCCGCCAGCTAAGACTACTACCACTGTAAACGTCAACACCCAGTCGCTGAGTCCGGGCACCCTCCAAAAATTGGAGCAACAAAATGCTGGCAGCGTTATTACCCAGCAACTGACCATTGCGCCGTCTACCCTGTTTAAAAATGACCTTAAGGTCCAAGGCCAGACTAGCTTGGCGCAGAACCTGCAAATTGCTAAAAACCTGACAGTTGATGGCAGCGCTAATGTCGCCGGTGACGTATCGGTTTCGGGCCTAATTTCAGCGACTGCTATTAGTGTCAGTTCTCTAAATCTTAAAACCCTGCAGCTCGGTGGCGACCTCAACTTTGGCGGTCATATAACTCCAACCGGCAGCCGACCAACTATTGCCCCCAATGTCGCGGCAACCGGCGGTACGGCAACGGTCGATGGCACCGACACCTCCGGCACGCTCAGCATTACCACTGGCAGCGGCACCCAAATTGCCGGTGAGCTAGCTATACTCACCTTTAGTAAAGCCTTTGCCACCAACCCTCGTGTCCAGCTAACTCCGGTCGGCGCTTCCAGCGCAGCCTTACAAGCCTATGTCTCTCAGGGTGTTCGTTTCTTCACTATCGAAACCGGCAATACTCCAAGTGCCAGCGTAACCTACGTCTTCAACTACTTCGTCACCCAATAAGTGCTGGCCAGGTTTAGATAAATCTGAGCAGTAAAAACGACGCTAGCAGCACAAATACCAGAATACCTATTGCCGTAGCAAGCGAGCGCAGTTCAGTCCGAAAGATGACTGCTTTAGCGAGCGGCTGCCGCGCAACGGCCATAAAAGCACCTCGAATCGAGCTAGAAATAATTACTACCGCCGCCGCTAGCCCACTCAAAAACAAGATAAAACTAAAAACCAAGGCCGTCGTCGAAACATGCTTCTTGGCGATCGTATCAGCCAGTTTTTGTAGCCACGCTGGCGCTACACTCTTGCTAACTGGTACGGCGGTCGAATAATAGGTGATCTTAATAGACACCGGAATGCTAGCCACGTAGATTGTATGCTGCGCTCCATTGCTAGTCTTAATTTGGGTGCTAACCGCCCCACTAGTCTTGGCATTTAAACCAGCCTGAGCAATCCCAACGATCCAGCCATTGCCGGCAGCCTTACTGCCGACACCCTCATTAGCCGAGGCCGTAATCCTATCCCCTGTCTTGATGTCGCCATCGAGCGTACTGACCAGTGCATTCGCAACACCGTCGGTCTGGACGTTAACCTTACCCGTCTGGTCACTAAAGTTAGACTCATTCGGCGCAATGACACCCACCAGAGAGCTAGTATTTTTAGTCGATGCTAAGGTCACGTGGTTCGAGTTAGTCGACAAGCTCATCAGCATACCCGCACTAGGCTGCACGCCGTCGGCTATAAAGTTCTGCCCAGCCGCGGCCACCTGCACTGGCCCAACAATAATCGTTAACCAAGCGACAGCACCAGCTAGATATACCCCCGCTCGGCTGGTCTTAGTTCCTATACTAGCTAATAGATTCATATAAATCAGAGTACATCAGCTGCCGGTGAAATACTAAAGTTTAGCAACTACCAACTCGTACATATGTTTGAGCTGTCTACCTATAGTAGGTGTCCAAGGATCCCCAGGTCCGGGGGCCGGCTACGCCGTCAGCTGTCAGACCATGCCTACTTTGGTAGGTTTTGGTAGCGGCATCAGTTGCTGGTCCGAATGACCCGTCTATAGCTAACCCAGCGCCCTGAATATGGTTCAGATCCCATTGTAGCTTTTTGACGCAGTTACCAAATGTAGCGTAGCCATAACCAACGGTTTGTTCGCTGCCTGTTGGGCAGTAAGCGGTATACGGATTAGAGCTCGTTGCAGTAGAAGTGCTAGGTGTTGTCGTTATAGAGCCCGTGCTGGAATAGTGGTACGGGTTGCCCCACCAGGCTGTCCGGGTCGGATATATATTACTCGTCCAACACTGCCATTGTCCAAAGCCATATGATGAATAAAGCTTAAAGGCAAAGTAATCCTGCACGCTCTTGGATGCGCCATTGGCATTGTAGGCGTAGGCTCCGCCCCCTATGCCTATCCAAGTAGAGTGGCTAAATTGATAAGCGCCATAATGCGGCGTAGACGAAGTTGCCTGCCCAATTGCGCTGTAATTGTTTGTACTTTCACACTGGCGGAGCCCATTAGCGTAGGTATTCCAGGTCAGAGCGTCGGCACTAGATAGCGTAATGCTTAGAATCCCACCGGTGGCAACCAAGCCGATGACTACGACCGCTACAACTTTTTGATTAAGTTTTTGCGATACTTTGTAGTACCATTTGTTATTCTTTTTGGTAGATTTTGCAGCAGAACTTTTCGCAGTACGCGATTTTGCTGTGGTAGATTTTGCAGGCATATTGTTCTTTTTTTAAGATATGTCTGCATTATATTCTATATTTCTTAAAGCACAAGCATTATTAGCGGCTAGCGTCAACCTAAGTTGGCATAATCAGCGGCTGTAATGGCAAACAGGCTAACTTTATTCTGTTCATAGCCGTGTAAAATTGTTTTTACAGCCGTTGCTTTATATTCGGAGTACGGGATTGCTTGGCTAGAAGCTTCTTGGGCAAATGCCCAAGAATTATTAAATTGCTCGCGTCCAATATTTATCAGCGGCGGAACCCAGCCTTCTGCCGGCGAACTCACGACATAACTCAAGTCAGGCTTCTCACTATCAATCCGGCCAGCCGATGCATCCTTTAGCGACACAGTCGTGCAGGTTTGTAGAACTTCAGTGGTAGTGTATAAGTTATTGGCCGCCATGTGCAATGGTAGTTCGTCGCCTGTCGTTTCACGAATTATACTGACGTTCATTCCGTCGGGATTGATTACAGTATAGGCACTAGGCGAAATATGCCCGGGCCTAGGAAACGCCAAGGCAGTTATATCTGTCTTAGGAGCAGCAAAGAAGATATAACGCTTGGCGCCATTAACATCTACCGAAGGACTGACTTCGTACGTCACTGGATAGTTAGTGTTTGGCCCGAGCTGGACATTGGTGGTAAAACTTGGGCGCTGAGCGGCAAGCGTCTCGGCTGCGGCAATATCTTTCTTTATTTCGGCTAGGGACACGACTGGCTTGGCGCCATCAATACCACCAATAACAAAGTGGCCGACACCGGTATCAAAGGCATCAATTACATCTAGCTTGTGCCCTTTTAGCCCCGCTAGCCCGGTAGCTGCAATAATAGCATTCAGTTCCGCTTCCGGCAGAGCGTGGGGTTTGGTTTCAGGAACTACTGTTTCGGCCGCTGTGGGCTGGGGCGTATTTGGGCCAGGAATGTGGCTCGAGGACTGGGTAGCGCCGTGGCTTAGCGGAGTCTCGTGAGTCTGGGGGGCAGCGCACCCAGCCAGTGCCAGTACCATGCTACCCGCGGCTAACACCTGGCGGAATGGTAACCGCTCAGCACTTTGTGCCATCTCCAGCGACCCGGTCTGTGCCAGGTTGAGCTGATCTATTGCAGGAGATAGTGAGGTCATACTGAGGTTATTATAGCATAGCCATAAGCTTTTTACAAGCCTGATGCACTAGCACGGCTCGATAGACTACGAAACTAGTCGACAGCGTGATAAAATAAGCTAAAATACGGGGACATATCCCGTTTTAGCAACGGAAAAGGTCGCAGCAGATGTTAAAAATAGTACTACAAACATTGATCGCCTGCAGGTTGGGCTAAATGCTTTCAATCGGCATAGTCGGCCTGCCTAACGTCGGCAAATCAACCCTGTTTAACGCCCTTACTGGCAGTAATATTTTGGCGGCTAATTATCCGTTTGCCACGATTGAGCCCAACACCGGCATCGTGCCCGTTCCGGACGAGCGGCTGCACAAGCTGTCGGCGCTGTATAGTAACGCGCCGATTAAACCGGCAACGGTGACGTTTGTCGATATTGCCGGTCTAGTTGCCGGCGCCAGCCAAGGCGAGGGCCTGGGCAATCAGTTCCTAGGGCACATTCGAACTACCAATGCCATCGTGCAAGTGGTTCGGGCTTTTCAGGATGATAACGTCATCCATGTCGACAACGCCCTTGACCCCCAGAAAGATATCGATGTTATTAACACCGAGTTAGTCATTGCCGACTTGCAGACCGTACAGAAGCGTTTACCAAGGGTCGACAAAGAGGCCCGGGCTAACCCTAAACTGCGGCCCCTGGCCGACGCCTACCAGCAAGCGTACGATCTGCTGGACGCCGGGACGCCGCTCTGGTCCGAGCCATCAGTTAATAAAGATTTAATAAGTGATCTGCAATTGCTGACGGCCAAGCCGGTAATTTATTTGTTTAATGTAGACGAGGCTGGTTTAACCGACGCCGCTCGACAGGCTGAACTGCGGGCCATGGTGGCGCCGTCAACCGCCCTGTTCGTCTGCGCACAACTAGAAAGTGAACTCAAAGACCTCGACGCTGAGGACGCCAAAGAGCTGCTGGACAGCTACGGCCAGGCCGAGTCTGGCCTACTACAATTAATTCACGCCGCTTACGGCACGTTAGGGTTGCAGAGTTACCTGACGGCTGGCGAGCAAGAAGTGCGAGCCTGGACAGTCCCGCTTGGGGCCACGGCGCCGCAGGCAGCGGGTGTTATTCATGGTGATTTTGAGCGCGGCTTCATTGCCGCTGAAGTGGTCAGCGCCGCCGACTTATTAGCCGCCGGTTCGCTGCCGGCCGCCAAAGCCGTCGGCAAGGTCCGAACCGAGGGTAAAACTTACATCATCCAGCCCGACGATGTCGTCGAATTTAGATTTAATGTTTCGAAATAATTAACTACTTTCAGGTTTAGGCGCCGGCAATTTGGATGGTGTGACCCGGTACAAGCTTGGTGCTGGGAGCAGCCTGCGGGGCTGCTGTTTTAGCGCCTGCTGCCCGACGGTGGCGTAACAGGGTTGGCAATTTAGCATAGGCAACTTTGAGCGGATTAATCTCCATACCGAAGTGGGTAAACGGTGCTTGCAGCGGCTTGACGACCGCCCGCGCCCGGGCGCCAAAGATCTCGCGGCGACCGGCCTCAACTAAGCTGCCGGCATCATCACTAGCAATGCTGGCTGTCTGCGGCTGTGCCTGAATTACCGTGGCCGGAGCCACCGCAGCCGGTGCCGCCGCAGCCGGCGAAGTTGCCGGAGCTGCCGGCGAAGTTGCCGGAGCCGCTGGCAACGGCACAAGTTGTAAAGCTAATGAAGTCACGGTCGGTGCCGATTCCGGGGCCGTTGATTGGTTTGGAGCGACCTGAACCGCGGAAGATGGCAGCGTAAATTGAGGAGCCGGCAGCATAAAATCGGCGGTCGGGTTATCGGCTCGGTACTGCTGCATCAGGCTTTGGGCATATAAAAAATCTGCTAACTCTGGGGCTGGTCTGAGCGGCGTGGTTGACGCCGGTGTAGTTTGTGTTCCCGAAACGACTTCCCCCGTCTGTTGCTGAGCCTGTTCTAGCTTGAGCCGCAGATCTTCTTGCTGTTGGTGCTGAGCCAAGAGATAAGATTGTAGCTGCTGATTGATCCGTTCCAAGTGCTGCTGTTGGGTTTCGTTAGAGCTCGATTGCTCGTTTTTAACCTCGGCCATGCGATGCTGAATGTGATTAATTAACTTACGCAATCGCTGCTGGTTAAAACTGGTAAATTTAAGATTCTTATTGCCGGCGCTGACATTTATCCGAGCGCCCATTAAGCGGTGACTGTAGTCAATCTGGTTGATCATGTCAAAGCGCAAGTCTTCGACCGTTAAGAATTTGAGTGGCTTTTTATCGATCAACAACAGGCGGATGTTAGTGGCCACCAACAGTGCAAAGCCGCCTTCGTAATTGCCATTGACACATTCAAAAATCTTTTCGTCATCGAGTAAGATATTGGGCAGCTCGCTGATCTCGGATCTACCCCAGGATTTAGTACTAAACTTGATGTTTTTTAATTGTTCCTCGACGGATTTGGAACTGACCATACGTTCGTACCTCCCTTATGTAAGCTCATTGTACTCGATTTAAGGAAACCCGATGGTGAAATTAGTCACTAATCTCAGTTAATTATAAAATAATGTCTGTCTGGACATTTCACACGTAAACTCGCATAATTAACATATGTTGGCTACCCTCAAGCAAATGGCTGAGCTGGTGGAGATCTTCCGGTCCCGGGGTGTTAAACAAACGTATCGAAAAGGCGACTTTATTATCAGGCCCGGCGAAGTTCCGTCGGGCGTTTATTATGTCTACCAGGGGCTGGTTAAAGCCTATGACATCACCAAATACAACGAAGAGAACTTGTTAATTATTCGCAAAGAAGACGAGCTGTTTCCGCTAATTTGGGCGCTAACTGGTCAGGAACGTCAGATTATTTACCAAGCCCTAGCTCCCACCACGACGCTGTGCCTGAGTCGCCAGACATTTTTAGAGTACATCGACAAAAAACCAGATACCCTGGCACCGCTACTCGATATGACGATCGAGATGTACCGCTTGCATAGCGAGCGCATCTTAAATTTGGAGTACCGGACGGTTCGCGAGCGGATTATCTCTTTCTTGTTGACCATGAGCTCGCGGTTCGGTAAACAAACGGCCGAAGGTTTACTGATTGAGGCGCCATTAAGGCACCAGGACATTGCCAGCTCGGTCAACGCCACCCGCGAAACCACCAGCCGCGAACTATCTTCCCTGGAGCGTAAAGGCCTGTTATCTAATAAGCAATCCTTAATTTTACTCAAGGATATTGACGGTCTTAGACAGTACCTAAATTAATTTATTGCCACTGCAGAACAATTTTTTCGATTGTTTCAATGACCGTCTGGTGATCCGGCACATCTTGGCTGTCATAGTAGTGATCGGTGTCCATATAGTCTTCGACCACGCTCAGACAGTTAATCTCATCGACGGTAATATGCATCCGATCGATGGCCTGGACACTGGCTAGTGGCGTGGCCACAATCAACTTTTCAATCCTAATCGGTTTCAGGAAATTGAGCGCCATATCTAGACTAAAGCTGTCCTTAAAACCGTCCGACACTAAAATAATGTTGTGCCCGCGTAGCAGGTCACGGTGAATCAGGCCACCACTGCCGAGCAAACCGTTCATCTTATGAAATTTAGTTAATTTTTCTTGCTCGATGACACCGTGGTATTCACTAGTCATTTCTTCCAGCTCGCCGGCCGACATGGCCTGGTTATAGCTGAAGCTGCCGTCCTCCATCATGCCACCAATGGCGACGGGCTCCCGGGGTAAGTTGATCTCTTCGATCATTAACATCGTTAGCACACAGTGCAGTTGCGACGCAATCTGGGCGCCGACCATCACGCCACCGTCGCCAATACCAATAACGGCACAGTTTTCATAGCGGTACTTCGGTACCAGTTCGCCGGCTAACATCCGACCGGCCTGCACGCGAGAGGCAAAATACATATGGCCAGTGTAGCTGAAAAGCTTGTGCTTTGCACTGCCTGGCAACGGCTCGTCTAGTTACTGGTTACAACTTTTTTAACAAATAAAAGCGCTCGCGGTTGCCCTTGGCGCCAGCCACTTCAGAGTCGGCCTTGTCTTGGACGCTGAAGCTGTGCAGCGCCCAATCCTCAAAATCTTTTAAGATCTGACGCCGGATCTTGTCGTTTTTAATAACGCCTTTGTGTTTCAGGTTGCTGGCACCGGCCTCGAATTGGGGCTTTACCATCAAGGCCAGCTGAGTTGCGGGTGTCACAAGTTTGGCGATGCTGGGCAACAGCTCGCGCAGGCTGATAAATGACACGTCGGCCACCACGATATCTATTTTTTCAGTGGTTTTGAAATTGCGGATGTCGGTTTTCTCGTGCAGCTCGATCCGCGGGTCACCGTGCAGGCTGAGGTGCAGCTGATTAGTGCCGACTTCGACGGCGAACACCTTGATGGCGCCGTGTTGCAAGGCGTAATCAGTGAAGCCACCGGTGCTGCTACCGACGTCGAGCACTGTCTTGCCGCGAAAATCCAGCTTGAGTATCTGGGCAATCGAGGCCAGCTTGAGTCCAGCTCGACTGACGTACTGTTCGGTAGCCGTCAGTTTGACGACCGCTTCGTCGTTGACCATGGTACCGGCTTTGGTATCGACGCGGCCGTTTACGGTCACCTTACCAAGCTTGACGTAGCTTTCGCCTTGGCTACGTGTCGTCACTAGCCCGCGGGTTACTAAAGCTTGGTCAAGGCGCTGTTTTGGCACATTTATTCCTTGACGCGTTCGCGGTAAGCGCCAGTGGCGGTATCGACAGAGATTAGATCGCCCTGCTTAATGAAGGCTGGTACTTTAATGGTAATGCCCGTTTCTAAAGTAGCCTCTTTAGTGATCGAGCTGCTAGTGTCGCCCTTGACGGCATCTTCGGTGTAGGTCACTTTCAAAGGCACGTTTTTTGGTAGTTCCACGTTGATAGCCAGGCTGTTAAAGAACTGCAGACTGACCTTATCACCCTCTTTCAGATAACCCGCGCCATCACCCAGTAGATCGGCCGAAATCTCAAATTGCTCGAAGCTGTCCTCGTTCATAAAGTAGAATTTAGAGCCATCGGTGTACAAATATTGGACAGTTTGGTTGGAAACGTCGGCCCGGTCGAGCTGTTCGTTACCTTTGAAGGTCTTTTCCAATACTTTGCCGTCGAGCAAACTCTTAATCCGGACGTTTACGATCGAGCCACCACGACCCATAACCTTTTGGTTATAGTCGACCACGCGGAAAGGTTCGCCTTCCCACTGGAAAAGCGTCCCTTTCTTAAGTTCAGTAATACTAAGCGCCATAGCGGTCCTAGTTACTAGCTACGAACGGCAGTAAAGCGATGTGACGGGCGCGCTTGATAGCGGTGCTTAAGCGGCGTTGTTCACTCTCGGTTAAACCAGTCTTTTTGCGAGACTCGATCTGTCCGTACATGTTAACGTAGCGTTGCAGCGTCTTAAAATCTTTGTAGTCAAAAAAAGCTACGTCGGTTCGGTGTTTAAAAATCTTGGCCATATATATTTCTCCTTAAGTAAGTTTATGAATAGCACAATTTCCTAATTGGATTTGTACTTCACAGTCGTGAACGGCTTTTGCAATTTCAGGGTTAAGCTGTAAGTAGGCAGCTTCCCCGTTAGGGTCGTTAATGTTGCCCCAAGCTGTCACGACTTTATCTTTTATTTCTTCAATACGGGCATCATTCAACCCGGTCGCAGTCCCTCGGATTGCAGTCACCATTTTTCCGGAAAGGTATTGTGCATTCTGCATAAACAGACCGTTTTCTAAGCCTGCCTGATACTTGGGCTTATCAGTCTCGTATAGTTTAGCAACAGGACATTCGATACAAATTCTCATTACTGCCCGTTTCTCACCACCCTTATTAAATTTCTAAAATGGAATGTCGTCGAGGTTGATTGGTTCGTCGCCGATGCCTTCGATGACGACATCATCTTTCTTCTGGGTTGGTGCCGGCTTGGGGCTGGCACTGCTGTCGCTGCCCGCGTTGGCGGCCTCGCTGTGTTCGCCGCCGCCTTCGCCGCGAGCATCTAGGAAGGTCACATCGCTAGCGAGGACCTCAACTTTGTTACGCTTTACGCCGTCTTGTTCCCACGAACGACTTTGTAGCCGACCCTGGACTAGACAACGGCGTCCCTTGCTTAGGTATTGGGCAACGCGCTCGGCCAACGGACCCCACGAAGTGATGTCGATGTAGTCGGTAGCTTCCTGCCAAGCACCGCTTTGATCTTTGTAGCTACGATTAAGCGCCAGGCTAAAACTGGTGACGTTTTGGCCGGTAGGCGTTTGGCGCAGTTCCGGGTCACGGGTCAGGTTCCCCATTAGTGTTACTTGGTTTAAGCTTCGTGCCATTGCTGACTCCTTCTTGTTATAAGACATATGTCTTGCTTAGTTAATGTAGTTCCACCCTACGCTCTTGGTCTTGAACCAGTCAAGCGAAAAGCGCCCAATTTAATGAACTCTTAAGAATTACTCTGCTGATTCTTCTTTGTCGCCGTCATCACCGCGGTCACCACGCTTGGCGGCCTGGTCAGCTTTGAGCTTTTTGGCAACTTCGGCCTTGGCGATGGCCTTGAGGTCGGGCTTGGTAATAAGGAAACGGATCACCTCATCGGTAATGTTGAGGGTGCTTTCCACCTTCATGACGCCTTCACCGGGCAGGTCAACGGTGTAAAACACGTAGACGGCGTGCTCGTTACCCTTGATGCTGTAGTTGAGCTTACGCTTACCCCAGTTGTCGGTAGCAGTGATCTTACCACCGTTATCGGTAACAATTTTAGTGACGCGGTCCTCGGCCTTGCTGAGGTCGACTTCCAGGTCGGGGTGATATAACACCGCGATTTCGTATTGATTTGTCAAAAAAGACTCCTTCATACGGTTACCATGCCTTGCGGAATGGACAGCCCATGTGCACGAGTGGCCATGAGCTGAAGTTGATAGTAGACCAATTATAGCCTACTCACCCCTGTTGGTCAAGCCTAGGCGGCCGAACTACTCAGTGAAGCCTTTAGTTCCTGTTCGATAGTGTCAAAGTAATCTGGCTGCTTGTGATCAAAGTGTTGAATCATAAATCCAAGTGCCCGCTTTGGCCTGGATTGGCTAATACGGCCCTTTGCCCGAGCACTTTGGTAGATACCCTCCACCGGATCGATGACAACCTGAGCGGCATTACGAATAATACGGTGCCCCAGGCGCTGACGCTCCAAAGCGTCCTTTGCTTCAAGAAACTGACTGACTTCAATCGTTTCTTTAACTGCTGCCAGGCCATAATTGACGATATATCGACCAAAATAATAGCCGATGCGAGCTTCCATTCGTTTTTGCTTGTGCAAAATACCTGGCTCTAATAGTTGTCGGCGCATGTACTCATCAAGGGTAATAATCTTTGGTCTAGGTTTGCTGAGGTCGATGGCCTGCTGAGGAATATAATTAGCCGCATATAACAGCGTGACTAAGAATCTTTTATGGACATCGAGAGGTAGTGTTACCCCGTCATAGGCGTCGTGGCAGCGGTTGTGCAAGATTCTTTCGGTCTCTTGCAGCCTTGACCAACGGATAGCTCGTAAGTCATCGCGCTCAATCTCTTGAGCCTTTGTTTGAGTCCGCAGGATTGTACCTCCCAACTCTTTAATACGAGACGGATAGGCCACTCCGTGATGGTCGTCAACCGCTTGCGAATAGCGGGAATCGATACCAGTTGGAGCTATTGTCAGCGTTATGGGCAAACCCCTGGCGAGTCCGATCTCGTCTAAGGGGCAAGGGTTTTGCGGCACATACGTGTCAAACTGACTTCCAATTAAAAAGCCCCCATCGTGTTCGACGGGGGCTGGGGGAGGCACAATGAGCTCAGCGTGTATTCCTGGTGGAGTTAGTCGCTGGATGTTCACTGCACTCGTCTCCTTTGTCAGCTATTTGTATTATGCTTATGATAATCCGGTTAGTGCTTTATTGGCAAGCTAATAATTAGGCCTCTTCAGGAAAATCGTCAAAGCTGTCAGCCGAATCTTTGGGTGTGCCACCGCCAAAGACGTCCTCGAGCGAGCTGACCAGCACTTCGCGCGGTTTATTGCCGGTGGCCGAGCTGACGATGCCCTGCTCTTCCATGGTGTCGATGAGCTTGGCGGCCCGGCCGTAGCCGATGCCGAGGCGCCGCTGTAACAGGCTGGTGCTGGCTTTGCCACCGTCGATCACCACCCGCACGGCGTCGCGGTACATCGGTTCTTCGCCGCCGTTGCCGCCATTGGCGCTGTAATCGGCCACCACCCCACCCTTGCCATTGAGCTGCACCGGCTGGCTGACGACTTCGTCGTCGTATTGTGGCGGTTGTTGCATCTTTAAGAACGCGGTTACCTTGGCGGTCTCGTCGTCTTCTATAAGTGCCGCCTGGACCCGCTTCGGCTTCGGCATATCGCTGGTCAGGAGCAGCATGTCACCGCGGCCCAGTAGTTTTTCGGCTCCCATTTGGTCGATAATGGTGCGTGAGTCGATCTGGCTAGCGACCGTAAAGGCGATCCGGGCCGGCACGTTAGCTTTGATTAAGCCGGTAATGACGTCGACCGACGGCCGCTGGGTGGCCAGCACTAAGTGAATGCCGGCGGCACGGGACTTCTGGGCCAAGCGCACAATTAAAGCTTCGACGTCGCGGGCGGCCATCATCATCAGGTCGGCTAACTCGTCGATGACGATCACGATGTAGGGCATGCCCTCTTCTTTTTTGAGGTTGTTGTACTCAGAAATGTTGCGCTTACCGACTTCGGCCATGGCGCGCAATCGGCGCTCCATTTCGGCGACTGCCCATTTCAGCGCGCTGATACATTTTTCGGGCTCGTTGATAACCGGTGTCAACAGATGGGGAATATCGTTATACGGTGCCATTTCGACCTGCTTAGGGTCGACCAGGATCAGTTTTAAATCTGACGGCGAGTTACGGTACAGCAAGCTGGTTAAGAAGGTATTAATCATGACCGACTTACCGGAACCGGTCTGGCCGGCTACCAACAAGTGGGGCATTTTGGCCAGGTCGGCCACCACCGGCTTGCCGGCTATATCTTTCCCGATTATAAAGGTCAGCGTGCCGGAGATATCACCCCATTCTTTGCTAGTCAGCAAAGAAGCCATGCGCACGGTGGCGGCTTTGATGTTTGGTACTTCTATACCGACCAGCTTCTTACCAGGGATCGGTGCTTCCATCCGCAGGGAGGGCGCCGCTAAGTCGAGCGACAGATTATTCTCCAAAGCGGTAATCTTGGTGAGTTTGACACCGACCGGCGGCTTCATGGTGTACTGCGTGACGCGGGGGCCGATGTTGGCGCCCTCCATCTCGACTTCGATATTAAAGTTAGCCAGGGTGTCGTGAATGGTCTGGGCGTTGGCATTGACGTCACCGGCGTCGGCTTTGTCTTGCTTCTGATTTAATAATGATAAGGCTGGGAACTGCCAATTGGGGTCCTTAGCGGTGGTCAGGGCGTCGTGATTCTCATTGATAGATAATTTGGCGGCCGTGTTGCGCATACTGTTGTGGCGCGGCTGCTCTTTTTCCTTTTCGGCAGTGGCAACGGTTTCAGGGGTGTGATGCTCCACCGGCACGCCCTCACGGGTCTGGAAGCTGCTGGCGACGGCCCGTTTCTGCAGTCCCATCAGACCATCTTCGGCAGCCGCTTCGCGCTCTGGTCGCTTGAACATATTAATGATGTTTGCCAACACGTGCAGCGAAATGCCGAGGGCGAAGAATAGCGTGATCAGCGTCAGGACGGCAAATAACAGGCTGGCCGGAAACTTATCGAGTGCGCCGAGCACGGCGTTACCGATTACCCGACCAAAACTACCGCCGTGACCACCTAAGATCCGGCCATCTAAATCTTTATGAGAAAAGGCGGCATGCGCCCACGACGAAGAAAATACCAGCACACCGACCAGGCTCGCAAGCTTACTAAAAGGTAAGCGTCGTTCCTCGTTCGAGAACTTATAAATACCCCAGTACACCAGCGCTGCCGGCACCAGGTAAGCCATCCAACCAAACGACCAATAGGCGCCGTGGAATAGCCCTTTTGGTAAGCTGCCACCGGTGCCGAAGCCGCCGAGCAAGGCGAAAATGCCGAATAGGATCAATAAGATAGCCAAGCTTAACGCCAAAAACGGCGACTGTTCCCGCTCGACCGGTGCTTCGACTTTTTTCTTCCTAGTTTGTTTCTTTGTTTTGGCCATCGATTTTATTTATTATACCCTGTTAAGTGCTTATGGTCTAGCCTGTTCTGGCGGATAGCTATGGGGAATGCCGTTTTGCTGTTCGTACTCGGCCAATATACCAAGCATGGTGTTAAATTGGGCACTTTTCTGTTCTCTTTGGCCGCTGGTACTTTCAATATCAACGACCGAGGATCGAGATACAGCTATCAACCGACTAAGGTGATCTTGGTTTATGGCAATAGATTTCAGCCCGTCGACACCAAGAACATCAGCATAAAAATTATGCCCGAGGCCGTAAGGTGATTCTTTATTCATATTTTGGTCACGTTATTAACTGGCAAGTCATTCTTGAATCGTAGCCATGGCTCCAGTTCAGTTGGCTGTGGCGGTGCAATTAGATAACCCAGATTTTGAGGATGGGAGGCGCTGTCAACAGCTGCTTGAGCAACCAATCTATGGCCCATCCGCTCCCAGTCAGGTACAGGATAGCCATGACCGACCACTGTGCGCTCTGTCGGGAATTTAAGTACATTACTTTCAGACATAAAAAATATTTTATCATACTTATGCTTAATAAGCAATAGCAGCAATGGCTGGAACTAAACCACAACGTCCAGTTCGACAATGCTAACCGCCCCGGACGAGCAGCTGGCAGTAAGTTCCGACTTACTGCTTGTAAGTGGCTGCTTGTCACCAGGAGCAGCCGACCTCACAGCTGCAAGCAC
>JBBRLU010000021.1:0-17325 GCA_038231175.1 Saccharimonadales bacterium (SeqCode)
GTTCGCCGACTACTGGCAGTATGTCTGGCTCAGCCCCCAGACCTACCGGCAGCATGGTCGCCGCTCCCAGGTACGCCTCTACCCGGTCGTAGCACTAGTGGTTGCCTCCTATTTCGCTATTCGCCTGCTCTACCGCAGCTATGACTCGTCAACTGGAAGACTGTCGCTAATCACAGCCCTGAACGAAAACCGCTCATCGCGGGTCAACCCGACCACGTTCGTCGACTAGCCGGCGCTATTGGACACATAGCCGTCCCCTTTCTTGAGCGGATTACAGTTACCCCACAGGCCTTTGAACGTGGCTTTAGCGCTCACCTGCACGTCCCTAAAATGCTCGGCTTTGGTAAATGGAAAATAAGGGTAGTAAAAGCCGTAGCCGTTTTTAATTAAATCTTCATTAACTAACCTGCCGTCGGGTAGATAGACGTAGCGTAGCAAGCGGTTGTAGCGGTCGCGGTCGGTGCTGAGACTGTCGGATTCTAAGCGCACGCGGTGTTGGCCGATGATGGCTTTGGTGTGGGCCGCCGCCGCCGGGCCGTAACACTGTACCGGCGTATTCGGCTTATGTGTCTCGGGGGTATCGACGCCGATAAAACGAACTTTTTCTTCGGTGCCCTGCATAGAAACGACGATGGTGTCGCCGTCGACGAAGCGGCTGACACGGTATAACCCCGGCTGATTTTCTTGGGCCAGTTTTTTGGCTGGTTGGCCGGCCGGCATGCGCAATGCCAAGAAGACTAACGAAGCTAGCACTAGTAAGAAGATATACAGACGTTTAGTTCGGGCTGGTTTGCTGGCGGTCATGACTACCAAACTGAGCTCTCAGGGCTGCCACGTCAAGTTTCGTACCGTCATACTTAATGGGATTTTCATCTTTGGTCGGCTCTTCCAGCTTGGAAACGATATTCTCGAACACATCATGGGTCATGTTGACGGTGTAGCCGTTACGCGTGGTATCGCTATGGGCGGCCCGGTCATGGGCCAGCGCTAGGGGCGTCGTCAGCCAGATCAACACGGTTTCGGCGCCGTTTACTGCGGCGATCTGCCGCAGGTAGTCGCGGTCGGCCCGGAAATTAAAGTTGGTATCAAAGATCACGCTTTTACCGGATCGCAGCAGCTCGGCCGTCCGATCATTAAGATGTTCGTAGAGCTCGCGGCTTTCAGAGGTGCTGTGGGTCGGCTGTTTAAACATCTTCCAACGGACGTTATCGGCCCAGAGGTGTGTCGCGCCAGTGACCTCTTCTATAACCCGGGCAGCGCTGGTCTTGCCAGCTCCAGGATAGCCGACAAACAAAAAAAGTTGCGGCTTGTCGGCCATGTTCCTAGTAGTCGATACCCTTGTTAGCTAGGAACTTATCGTCAAAATGGTGCTTTAACTTCTTCATCTCGGTAGCGATGTCGACTTTCATTAGTAAATTCTCTGGGAAATTACGGCCGCTTAAGCAGAGGCTGGTTTTTGGGTGACGATCGGTAATTAGGGAGGTCAGCTGGGCTTCCGACAGTAGGCCATCGTTGACGGCGTTATTGATCTCGTCGCAGACGACCAACTGATATTCACCGCTGATAGCGGCGCTGTAAGCCTCATTGAAGGTATCCTGGGCAGCCTGCTTATGCTGCTCGGCAGTGACGTGTTGTTCACTCAGGTCGCCGGCGTTGTAAAAGCCTTTACCACCCTTGTAGAAATACAGTTGGTCTTTATAAATCGGCAGGATGTCACGGATAAAAACGTGCTCGCCGACGCCCCAATACTTGATAAACTGGATAAAGGCGACATTCCAACGGTTACCGAGCGCCCGGACCATCAGGCCCAGGCTGGCGCTGGTCTTACCCTTACTGTCACCGGTATAAACGACAACGACGGATTCTTTGGTTTCATAATCTTCAAATGACATATTACTAGTATAACGACTGTTTTAGTAATTTCCTAAGCGCTGGCTTCGTCTATCAGCAATAAACTCAACCGGCGCATGAATACAAAGTCATCACGCGGAATTTTCGCAATCGATTGGTCGCTAGCCAATCTATCAATAACTACGATAACCGGATGCTGGTGATACTTATCATAAAGATCTGCAAGCCGAGATTTCTCGATATCTGCTAGTCTAGTCTCAGCTCGGCCGAATAAATCAGAAAAATCATTATTTACTTCATTTGTATTGGGCAATAATTTGAATGTTTTGAAGATTGTACGTACGCTGTCTTCTCTGATTCTGGCCCGCCGAACATCTCGTTCATCGGCTTTAAGATTCGCTGGAAGAGCTTGAAACTTTTCTTTGATCAGTGTGGCTGCAATTGCGAATGTCCGTGCAGAAGCTCCCTCTGTAGCCCTAGCTATCGGCAGATCAATCGTCGAATCCTGCTGCTCAGCTAAACTATTCACTTTGCTAGTTGACGGCATTGCTACTAAACCAATGGCATGCACTAAATCGTTCAGAGTATCTGGTCCTTGAATTGTTTCAAAAAATTCTGCTGACATCGGTAGTTCTCCTTATAATCCGGATTATAACAGATGATTACCAGATAAGAAGTGAGATTTCTTGCGTCTAGTTATTAAGAGCTGTGGGCTTTGAGAGCGGCGTCGATCTTGGGACGGTCAAAACCGACGATAATGGTGCCATCGATGTCGATGACGGGGATGCCACGTTGGCCGCTCTTAGTTACGGACTCGTCGGCAAAGGCTGAGTCTGATTCGATGTCTTTGACGGTGTATTTGACCTCGAGCTTGTCAAAATAGTCTTTTGCGGCGTGGCAGAAGGCACACCAGGTAGCGCTGTATACGGTTATGGATGGGTTACTCATAGACCAAGTATACACTAATAATTGGCACAGCTTGAACAACAGATGACGACCCTGGTATACTAGGGAGGAATGGGAAATGTTTTGCCTACCAAAAAAGCTGCCGCTGACGATTTGTCGCAAAAGCTGTTCATTGGTACTATGTTCGGTGTCAGTTGGCAGATGGCGATCGCCGTTCTGTTACCGACCGTCGCGGGCTACCAGCTCGACAACCATTTCAACACGGCACCGGTCTTGACCCTGATCGGTCTGACGCTGGCGGTGGTCGGCTCGGTCCTGGTGATCCGCCGAGCGCTGAAAGATCTGAACACCTATATGATGGCTAACGCAGCTCCGGCTGCCGAAACGAAAGCGAAGCACCCTAAATAATGATTTACCTACTGACTAAATTTGCCGCTGACAGCGGCCCCAGCATCCACGTTGCCCCCGGGGCTGTTTTTAAGCTGGGCGGCTTACCGATTACTAACTCGATTTTGTATGGTTGGATCTGCACGGCGCTGATTATCGGTCTGCTAGTTTGGGTCGCCCGCCAAGTTACCGTTAAACCCAAGGGTGGCATCATCCAATTTATTGAAGCCGGCGCAGATTTTATTACCAATCTAGTCACCAGCGGCTTCGACGACAAAAGCCGCGGACGTAAATACGTTCCCTTCTTTGTGACGCTGTTCTTCTTTATCTTACTGAGTAACTGGCTGGGGCTGATCCCCGGTGTCGGCGAAGGTATCCGGGTCGGCGACTCGCCGTTACTGCGACCGTTTACCGCCGACCTTAACGGCACGCTGGCGGCCGGCATCTTTACGATGCTGTTCGTCTACGGCGCCTCGATCCGCGAGTCGGGCGGCATCGTTCCCTACATTCGGCACTTCTTTATTGGTAATCCGCTGAACCCGTTATATCTGGTCATCGGCATCTTAGAGATGTTTACCGACCTGACGCGGGTCCTCAGTTTGTCGCTTCGGTTGTTCCTGAACATTACCATCGGCGAGATCGTGATCGCCGTCTTTACCTACCTGGGCCACGTCGCCGCCCCGCTGACGGCGCTGCCATTTACGCTGGTGGAAATGTTCGTCGGGGCCTTGCAGGCCTATATCTTTACCGTTCTGAGTCTCATGTATCTGGCGATTGCCGTTAATCATGTATCCGACCACGGACATGATGGCGTCGAAGAGTTGGATGCAGGAGCGACCACCGTTCAGGCCAAGGCGGCGTGAACTGTGTTAAATATCACGTATTCGTGTCATAATTAGCCATAACTACTAGTAACTAAACAAAGGAGAAACAATAATGGTCTTACTCGCAGAAGCAGTCAACACCGCAGTACTAGGTAAAGGACTGATGGTCGGTCTAGGATTTATCGGCCCGTCAATCGGTATCGGCCTGATTGGTGGCAATTACCTGTCAGCCGTCGGTCGTAACCCGGAAGCCGCCAAGTTCTTTGGCCAGGCCCTAGTGTTCGTGGCTATCGTTGAGCTGTTCGGTCTGTTGGCCTTCGCCTCGACGTTCATCGTTAAATAAGGAATTTATCTTCATGCTGCAACCCGTAACTATTTTTGGAGAAGCTGCTAACCAGTCTGGCCAGTCTGGTATTGGCGCTTTGGGCATTAGTGGCTCAGCGTTGATTATTCAGCTGCTGACCTTCCTGTTCGCCTACCTGGTGCTGCGTAAGTACGCCTTCAAGCCGATCCTGAAAGTCCTGGACGAGCGCCGCCAGACCATCGAAAGCGGTGTCAAGCTTGGCGAGGAAATGCAGAAGGAGCGTAGCGCGCTCGACGCCAAGGTCAAAGCCGCCCTGGCCGATGCCCGTAAGCAGGCCGATGGTATCGTCGCCGATGCCAACGACGCCGCCCGCGACACCGTCCGAGCTGCCGAAGGCAAGGCCCAGGAAAAGGCCGACAACATTGTCAAGCAAGCCGCAGCCCGGGCACTGCAAGACGCCGCCCGTCTGCGCCAGCAGATCGAGAAAGAAGTCGTTTCGCTGGTGTCTGACGCTACCGAAGCCATCATTGACGAGAAGCTCGACGACAAAAAAGACGCCGCCCTGATGGACCGCATTCTGAAGGGTCAACGCGCTTAAATGAAGACGCCCCGCCACCAGGTTGCCGCCGCCCTCGCTAAGCGCTCACTCGGTTCTGTCAAGGAATCCGACTTTGCCAACGAGATCGCAGCCTACCTGTTGGCCGAGCGCCGCACTGGCGAGCTTGACTCGCTGCTACGCGATGTCATGCAGTATCGGGCCGACAAAGGCGTCGTAGAGGTTGCGGCCCTGACAGCGCACCCGATCACGGCTACTGTCCGCAGCGATATTGAAAAGCAGATCCGGGTCTTATACCCGGCGGCCAAAACTGTCATCGTGACCGAGCGCCGCGACGCCAGCGTGGTCGGGGGAGTCCGCTTAGAGCTGGCCAACCAACAGCTCGACCTCAGTGTCCGAGCCAAATTAAATCGATTTAAACAGCTTACTGATCATGCTGTCCAAGGAAAGGAATAGTCTATGGCCGAATTATCTATTAATGAACTGTCGAGCGACATTCGCGCCGCGATCGCCCAGCTTAAGAACCGCCCCGAAGTCGAGAGCGTCGGTGTCGTCACCCGCGTTGGCGACGGCGTGGCCTGGATCTACGGCCTGTCGACGGCCGGCTTCAACGAAATGCTGGAAATTGATGGTGTCAGCGGCCAGAAGATCACGGCTTTTGCCCTGAACCTCGGCGAAGACGAGATCGGCGCTGTCCTGCTCGGTGACGATAGAGAAGTCAAAGCCGGTGCCACGGTGCGCCTTAGCGGCAAAGTGCTGGAAGTACCAGTCGGCCCTGAGCTTGTCGGCCGCGTGGTCGATCCACTTGGTAACCCACTCGACGGTGGCCCGGCCATCAAGACCAAGCAGAACAGCCGCGTCGAGCGGACTGCGCCCGGCGTGCTCGATCGTAAATCGGTCTTCGAACCGCTGATGACCGGGCTAATTGCCATCGACGCCATCGTTCCCATCGGTCGGGGCCAGCGTGAGCTGATCATTGGTGACCGCCAAACTGGTAAAACCGCCATTGCCGTCGATACCATGGTCAACCAATTCCGCCAAAAAACCGGCGTTATTAACGTCTACGTCGCCATCGGTCAGAAAGCCTCCAAGGTGGCCGCTCTCCAAGAGCGCCTGAAGCGCGAAGGCGTCATGGACCAGACGATTATCGTCGCCACCAGTCCGGCCGACCCGGCCGCTATGCTCTACCTAGCTCCCTACACCGGCGCCGCCATTGGCGAGTACTTCCGCGACAACGCCCAGCACGCCCTGATCATCTACGATGACCTAACCAAGCACGCCGCCGCTTACCGCCAGATGTCACTACTGCTGCGCCGCCCACCGGGCCGCGAAGCCTACCCCGGCGACGTTTTCTACTTGCACTCCCGATTGCTGGAGCGCGCCGCCAAGCTCAGCGACAAACTCGGGGGTGGTTCGTTAACTGCTTTGCCGATCATCGAAACCCAAGCCGGTGATATTGGTGCCTACATTCCAACCAACGTCATTTCCATTACCGATGGCCAGATCTTCCTGGAAACCAACCTGTTCTACCAGGGTATCCGCCCGGCTATCTCGGTCGGTCTGTCGGTCTCCCGTGTCGGTGGCGCCGCCCAGACCAAAGCCATCAAGGCCGTTGCCAGCGGTCTGAAGCTGAGCCTGGCCCAGTTCCGCGAACTGGCGGCCTTTGCCCAGTTCTCGACCGACCTCGACGCCGAAACCCGCCAGACCATCGAGCGTGGTCAGCGCCTGACCGAACTGCTCAAGCAATTGCAGTACAGCCCGTATTCAATCTGGGAAATGTACTCTTCTTTGTTGGCTGCCACGTCCGGCGCCTTCGACAAGGTACCTTTGGACAAGATCAAGACCGCCGAAGAAGCCCTGCACCGCGAGCTGAAAGCCAAGCACGCCAAGGTCATCGAAGCCGTCAACAGCGGTGACAAGCCAACAGACGAGCAGCAAGAAGCTATCCTCAAGGTCGCTAAAAGCGTCGCCAGCAGCTACACCCCAGATGAAAAGGCTAAGGCCTAGGCAGCTAAATGGCTAGCACGATTGTTCTTAAACAACGGATTAAGTCCGTTAAGGGTACGCGCCAGATCACTAAGGCGATGCAGCTGGTCAGCGCTAGCAAGATGCGCCGGGCTCAGGACTCAGCCCTTCGGTCACGGGCCTACCGTGATGCTGCCTACGAGTTGCTGAGCCGTTTGAACGCTGTCAAAGAAGTCGCCCGGGAGCCGTTGTTCCGGACTCGTCCCGTCAAGGCTCGCTTGTACATCGTCATTACCAGTAACAGCGGTTTGGCCGGCGCTTATAACGCTAACAGCCTGAAGCTATTGTTTAAGGGCGTCAAGGCCGACCAAGAGGCGGGCATTCAGAGCCGCGTCATCGCCATTGGTAATAAGGGTGCCCAATTTGTCCGTCGCTTGCGGGAAGTCGATCTAGTCGGCGTCTATTCGGCGCTGGGCGACAACCCCCAGGCCAACGATATTCGTCCGGTTCTGAATACCATGGTCAAAGAGTATAAGGCCGAAACCGTCGATGACGTGCAAATTATTTACACGAACTTTAAATCTAATTTAGTTCAGGAAGCCCAGACGATCCAGCTGTTACCAGCCAAAGCCGACGCCCTTGGCGCAGCTGCCACCAAGCCGGTTGCCCTGAACTTTGAGCCAGACGTCGAAACGGTCATCGAGCAGGTTACGACCAGGTTGATTGAAGCCCAGGTCTGGCAGGCGATATTAGAGTCACTGGCTAGTGAGCACTCGATGCGGATGTTGGCCATGAAAAACGCCACCGATAACGCCAAGGACCTAATTGATGATTACACGCTGGAACTGAACACCGCCCGCCAAGCGAGCATTACCCAGGAGTTGGCTGAGATCACCGGTGGTGCGGAGGCTTTAAATGGGTAACAAATGTCAACTAGAGGTGTTTGCTGACTGGCTAGATACGAGAACTCCTAAGCCATCAACGTCGGAACCCAATTGTCGCTTAGAAGGCCTGAATGGTAAGTTAGCGCCAACGCCAGGGCTGATGCAGCTAGTTAGCATGGTGGTCCAGCGAGCGGCACCTTTTGGACCACAAAACGTTAACCACTCAGAATTAATCCCAACCCAATCAACCGCAGAAAGACAAGGAGAAAACTAATGGCCACAGCAACCAAAGACACAGCAGCAACAGCAACCGGTAAGATTACCGCTATCGTCGGTGTCGTTATCGACATCGCCTTTGAAGGCGGTCACTTGCCAGCAATTTATAACGCCCTCAAGGTTCACAACGGCGACCAGGAGTTAACCCTGGAAGTTGCCCAGCACCTCAGCGAGTCCAGCGTCCGCGCCGTGTCGCTCGGTTCGACCGACGGCCTGGAGCGCGGTGCGGCCGTCACCGACACTGGCGGCGCAATCAGCGTCCCGATCGGCGACGCCACGCTGGGCCGGATGTTCAACGTCACCGGTGAGCCGATCGACAACAAAGGCGGCGAGTTCAAGGAACGAGCACCTATCCACCGGGCACCGCCACCGCTGGTGGACCAATCCGGCAAGATTGAAATTTTGGAAACCGGTATCAAGGTCATCGACCTGATCGCGCCCATCACCAAGGGTGGCAAGGTCGGTCTGTTCGGTGGTGCCGGTGTCGGTAAGACGGTGCTGATCCAGGAACTGATCAACAACATCGCCAAGTTCCACTCCGGCTACTCGGTTTTTGCCGGTGTCGGTGAGCGAACCCGTGAAGGTAACGACCTCTATTATGAGATGGAAGAAGCCGATGTGCTCAAGAACACCAGTCTGGTCTTCGGCCAGATGAACGAGCCACCAGGTGCCCGTCTGCGCGTCGCCCTGTCCGGACTGACTATCGCCGAAGGTTTCCGCGACAAGGGTACCGACACCCTGCTCTTCATCGACAATATCTTCCGCTTTACCCAGGCCGGTGCCGAGGTTTCGGCGCTGCTTGGTCGCTTGCCATCAGCCGTCGGCTACCAGCCGACGCTAGCCCAGGAAATGGGTCAGTTGCAGGAACGCATCACCTCGACCAAGCAAGGTTCGATCACCTCGATCCAAGCCGTCTACGTCCCGGCCGACGACTTTACCGACCCGGCTCCAGCCAACGTCTTTGCCCACTTGGACTCGACCATTGCTTTGAACCGGGCGCTAACCGAAATCGGTATCTACCCGGCCGTCGACCCGTTGGACTCCAACTCGACCATCCTCGACCCCGAGATCGTCGGCGAAGAACACTACAACGTCGCCCGCGAAGTCCAGCGCGTCTTACAGCGCTACAAGGACTTGCAAGACATCATCGCCATCCTCGGTATGGAAGAACTGTCCGACGAAGACAAGCAGACCGTGGCCCGGGCCCGCCGTATCCAACGTTTCCTGTCGCAGCCATTCTACGTGGCCGAGAAGTTTACCGGTAACCCTGGTCAATACGTCAAACTGAGCGACACCGTCCAAGGATTCAAGGAGATCCTGGAAGGCAAGCACGACGACAAGCCGGAGAGCGCCTTCTACATGAAGGGCGGCATCGACGACGTTAACAAAGCCGTAAAGAAAGACTGATGCTTCACTTTCAACTGGTTACGCTCAGCGGTTCGAAATTTGACGACGATGTCTACGAAGTGACCGTGCCGACGCTCGACGGCGAAATCGGGGTCCTGGACCACCATATGCCATTGGTCGCTGTCGCTAAGCCTGGTATTGTCGCCGTCCGCCGCCAAGCCCGTGACGCCGACGCCGCCCGTGATTTCTTCGCCATCAACGGTGGTGCCGTCGAGATCGTCGATAACCAACTACGGATATTAGTTGACGACGCCGACCACGCCGACGACATCAACCAAGCCGAGGCCGAAGCCGCCATGGAGCGGGCTCAGCAGATGAAGGCCGAAGCGACCGATTCAGTGAGCTTAGAACACGCCCAGGCGCTTGTCGATCGGCACGCCGTGCGCCTGCAGGTGGCCAGCTTAAAGCGCCGCCGCACCAAGCGCTAAGTAATGGCTGAACAAGGGCCCAAAGTATCACAAATTCCTGCCTCGCAAGAGGCTTTCCAAGGTATTGCTAGCAACCGTCTGATTACTGAGATCCATGCCTACCAACTCATGGACACCGAAAGTATCGCGGCCAAACTATCGGGTAGTAACGTTCCCGAACAAGCTGGCGAAAAGCCCCACTTCGAAGTAAGGTATGTTTTGCACGATGCGATAAGATACAGCC
Source organism: Saccharimonadales bacterium (SeqCode) (assembly GCA_038231175.1). GTDB lineage: Bacteria > Patescibacteriota > Saccharimonadia > Saccharimonadales > UBA4665 > UBA4729. The sequence continues at coordinate 10,012 of JBBRLU010000021.1, forward strand.
CGCACAAGTCGGAGTATGGCTATTTTGCAGCAGTTGCTCCGCCTGAAACGGCTGACAAGCCTGTTGCCTCAACTGGCCCGAAGCGTCGGTTTCTTCGTCGGACGGTCGATAACGCCTAAAACACTCGTACAAAAAGCGCAGCGTTTGGCGTCTTTCGGTATGGCGCTCAAGCACTCCGGACACTTCTTGGTCGATGGCTCCGGCGTGGTCGCTCTGCGGTTGGCGATGGTGACGACCTTGTTAATCGGTTGGACTACGAAGAAAAAGACGACGGCCGCAATGATAAAGAACGAGATAAAGTTATTGACGAAGTCGCCGTACATGAAGCGGCTGCCACGGAAGATAAAATAAGCTTCTGAAAATTTCTGCTGTTTATAAAAAGCCGATACCAACGGCGTGATCATATCTTTGACGAACGATTGGACGACGGCGTTAAAGGCGGCGCCGATGACCACGGCCACGGCCAGATCGACGACATTACCGCGTAGTATAAACTTCTTGAATTCTTTAAACATACCTAACTTTCATGATTTATAACAGTGTAGCAAAGTTGAAGCCAATACGTAACGATTGGCACTAATACCTCCGAAATAATAACTAATAATCTGTAATGCAAACAGCGGTCTATTTAGCCCAGAGACTAGTGCTTGTACCATCGCCAGACCTTGGTTAGGGGCAGTAATCTTTTAACCTAAAAGCACAAGCTCTTTACAAAGAAGCAAACAGCGTATACTCTTATCACATTAACTAAGTGGAGGTTCCAAATGTTTGGACGACGTAAGATAGCTGCCCTGGTGGCCGAGTTTCTTGGTACTGGTGCGCTGACCCTATTAATCCTGAGCGTCCAACGCTCGACTATCGGCGTGCCCTTTTTCGTGGCCGCGGCCGCTGGTCTGACCATTACGCTGATGACATTCGCGGCTTACCGCGTGTCGGGTGCCCAGTTTAACCCTGCCCTGACCTTCGCGCTGTTTACCGCTCGGCGGATCACCGCTTTGCGGGCCCTGGTGTTCATCGTTGCCCAGGTCCTTGGTGCGCTGCTAGCCAGCCTGCTGTACGTCTACCTGGTCAAAAACCACTTGAAGGACATTCCAAGTAAGTTCGAATGGCGCATCTTTACTGCCGAAGCCGTCGGTACTGGTCTGTTCGCCTTTGCCTACACCGCCGCTCACTACCAGCGTTTAGCTATCGGTGCCGCCGCTGCCGTCGCCGGTCTAGCCTACATGGTCGGTAGCATCGCCGCCTCACCAGCTTCACTGGGGTTGATCAACCCGGCTGTCGCCCTCGGTGTGCACGCTTTCATTGCCAAGATCTACCTGCTTGGACCAGTCGTCGGTGCCCTCGTCGGTGTCCAGCTCTACAGCCTGCTGTTTGCCGGTACCGATACCGAAGTCCATGGTGATGTCGATACTGGTGCTGCCTTTCTGAAGAGTCAAGCCGGTCAGAACGCCGAAATTACCCAGACAACCGTTACTACCGTTCGCAAGCCTCGGACTGCCAAAGTTGGTACGACCAAGCCGCGAGCTACTGCCAAGCGCGCTAAGAAATAGCCGCCAAGCTTTTTAAAAAACCGGGGTTCGCCCCGGTTTTTTTTGTGCCCTGCGCTAAGCCCCGACTTAGATGACGCCGTTGATGAGATCGTCTTCGAAGGCAGTGATGCCGGTCAGGTCGGCCGGATAACGGCTGACATCAGGAAACTTAAGGTCGACGACGTGTTGCCAGACGGCGACCGCCAAGGCTTCGATCCGTTCCATATCTTCCTGGGTCGGTTGCAGCTGTAACTTTAGCTCGCGGCTAGATTCGGCTTCGACATACAGCATCTGGCCGGTGATGCTGCGGATATCAGCAAAACGACTGGAGCCGCTCGTCAGCAGTGCGTAAAATAGCAGCTGGGTGCGGTGTTGCCAGGCTTTGATGACCTTGTTCTGGTCGCGGGTGGTAAAGCTACTGAGGGCCTTACCGGTCTTGTAATCGGAAATAGTTAGCTGCTGATTCTCGACCAGCACGTGGTCGAGCTTACCGCCTAGGCGGGCGCTGCCGACGTAGATATCATTGAGCGTGATCTCGGCTAAGCCGCCTTTAGGCAGGCTGAAGCTCTTAGTCGTGAATAATTCGCTCAGCATAGCCTGGCCGTGGGGTAAGTAGCGCTCCAAATCCGCTTCTGGTAAGTGCTGACTCTGCAGCGAACTGGCAAAACGTTCCAAGACGCCGGGCAGTACCGGTTGGTCGTCGTTGGCTAGTTGCTGTCCGGCTTGCAGGCCGGCGTGCACCGCCGTACCGTAACTCATGACGGCGCTGGCTGGCGACGGTAAACGCAGTAACTGCTTTTCCAGGAATTCCTTCGGACCGGCGCTGACGACGTTCAGGAACTGCTGGATGCCGGTAGCGCTCAGATAAAAGTCCTCCAGCCGGCTGGCTAGCAAAATCTTTTCGTCAGCTGTTTCGAGGCGCGGCCAGCGCAGCGCTGATTCCAGGACGGTGGTGGCCGGAGCCACCTGGCTGCCGCTGATCTCAGTGGTCGCGATGGCATTGGTGACCAGCGGCGTGGCTAACACCAGTTTGCCCTGCTCGTTGCTGCTGTAGCTGCCGACGATCAGGCTGCTCTTGGCGCGGGTGGCGGCCACGTAGAGCAGCCGGACGTAGTCGTCGTATTGTTCGCCGTAGGGCTGGAGCGGTAAGTTGGCCGGTGGTTTGCGGCTGACGTTACGCGGCTGCCAGTTATCCTCGACAGCATCGAGGACGTAAACGGTGTCGAACTCCAGCCCTTTCGACTTATGGACGGTCATGAGCTGGACGGCGTGGTCGCCGCTGACAAACCACGATTGATCGGTCACGGCCCGCTTGAGGCCACTGTTCAAGTCGATAAAGCGGATAAAGTCGGCCAGCGTGGCGGCTTCGCCGGCGGCAAACTCGTGGCTCAGACTGGTTAATAATTGGACCGCCGACAGGGCTTCGAGGTAGCTGGTGGTCAGCGGCAACGACAGATAATGGGCCCGGACGGGGCTGGTCAGGTGGGCACCAGCTTTCAGGCCGATGAAGTACTCGAGCAGCAGCGGTAAGGCGGCCGGCTGCTGCGACAACCACAGTAGCCAGTTGCCAAGGGCCTTGACGGCGTCGTCATCGTGTTGCAGCAGGCTATCGAGCCAGTGCGGCGCGCCGTAATTAGCGGTCGCCAGTTGCCACAGGGCCAGCGGTGTCAGGCCCCAGACCGGAAAACGGACCAAGCGGGCTAGCAAGCTGTTAACCTGGCGCTCGTGGCCCGCGGTTATGGCCTGCACGGTCTGGGCCAGCAGGAAGACTAGCTGGACGACCTCGGATTCTAAGATGTTGTTCTGCTGCTCGTAGCGGATCGGCACCTGGAGATCGTTTAATAGGACGCTCAACCGGCGCAGACTGTCGTGGCCGCGGGCCAGGACCGCCATCGTGCTGTCGCCAGCCTTCGGCCAAGCAGCGGCAATAGTCTGGGCGACGGCGTACAGTTCGTGGTCGCGCGTCGGGTACTGTCGGTGCTCGATCAGGCCAGATTCGGCAGTGCCGACGGCCCGCAACATTTTACTGAGGTCAGATTGGCGATTCACCAGCCGATCATCGGCCTGCTCGATTATCTTCTGAGCGCTATCGAGCAGGGCCTGGGTGGAGCGATAATTATCGGTCAGGACGATGGTCTGGGTGCCGGGATAGGTGCTACGGAAATTAAGCATGTTGTTGAGCTCGGCGCCGTTGAAGGCGTAGATCGACTGGTCGTCGTCGCCGACGGCCATCAGGTTCGGCTGATCGCCCTGGCTAAAGTGAGTGGCTACCAGATGGGCTAGCTGCAGCTGGGCAGCATTGGTGTCTTGGAACTCGTCGATCAAGACATACAAAAAGCGTTCCTGGACACCGGCCAGCAGGTCCGGCTGTTGCTGCAGCTGGCTGATGACTTCGACGACCATATCGGCGTAATCATAGTAGCCGCGCAGATGGAGGGCGTCGCGGTAATCGGCGTAGACGTTGGCCAGGGCCAGCCACCAGGCGTTGCGCCGGCGCTCGTCAAACAGACCCTTGCGGCCGTTTTCGGTCTGCAACCAGCGTTTTTTCCAGGCACCGGTATTGGTAGTTTTGCCGCTGCCGTCGTCGGCCGCGACAGCCGCTAGCAAACCGTCTTTTAAGACGGCGCTCAGCGAGCGTAATGGCTTGACGGCCTCGGCCACGGCGTGGTCCGGTAAAGCCATGATAGCCTCTTGCAAGGCTGGCAGGCGCTTGGCGCTCAGTGGCGAACTGAGCAGTTCGGCTAGCAGCGGCTCGACCTGATTGATGTAGGCGGCGTTGTAATTGATCATGGCCGACAGCTTGCCTGGTGTCAGCCCGGCCTCTTTAGTGAGCTTCAGCGCCTGCTGGACGTCATTGATAGCCGTCAGCGAGCCGCCAAAACGGCTAGCCAGCGGATCGTCGAGCGGCAGCGTGCCTAAGATATCTTGAATGATTTCTATTTGGGTGGCGTCGGGGGCGATGCTCAGCCGGGCACCGTTCCAGAAATAATCAGGGTACTGGTTCATGATCTCGGCCGCGAAACTGTGGAAGGTGCGCACTACGACGCGGTGGGCGCTGGCGCCGATCAGACTATTGAGCCGCTGGCGCATGTTGGCGGCCGCGAAGTTGGTAAAGGTCAGGCATAAGATACTGCTGGCCGCGGTGTCGGTCTGTTTCAGGATCTTGGCGACTCGTAGACTGAGCAGTTGGGTCTTACCGGTACCAGGACCGGCAACGACTAATACCGGGCCTTCGATAGCATCAACGGCCCGCTTTTGGGCCGGGTTTAATTTGTGGTACTCACGTTCAAAATCTGCCGCCATATACGACTATTGTACTAGCTTACAAGGCCTCTTAGCTAGCAAAATTCAGCGTAGCTGCTGGGCGGCGTGGGCGATGGTGCAGACTATGCAGGCTTCCTGATGGCCGAACTCGGTAAACCACTGCTTGGTGGCCTCGCGCCACGGTTCTAAGTCTTTGAAGCCGATCAGGTCGGCTATCGAACGTAGGGCGTGGCCCAGCCAACCATAGAGGCGCAAATTTCCGTAAATGACGGCCGCCCACTTGGGACCGGCCGGAATGACGGTTACGAACTTCTTGACCTTGTAGCCACGCATATCCATACCCTCGGCCCGGCGCTTCAAGTTTTCGGCCACGAAATGACCGTCGGCTAGAGCGGTCTGGGCCAGCCCACTGTAGGGCGTATTGGCGTTATCGCCGATGACAAAGACATTGTCTTCGGCCTGCATATACAGATCAATGGCGACCTTACCTCGGCCCATCATGATAAAGTGATTAGCCGCGTAAAACGGATGATTAGTAACCCCGGCCGTCCAGATGACGGTGTGCGAACGGATCGGCTTGCCGCTGACGGTCAGTTCGTCCGGTGTCTGGCCCTGGACGATGCTATTGACGTACAACTTGACGCCGAGTTTCTTGAGCTGTTTGGCGACGGCGTCCGAGGCGTCACTTGGCAGCCGTGGCAACAGCCGCGGCGCCGCTTCGATGAGATCGACGTGGACTTTTTTGGCGGCCAGGCCGTGATTCTTCATGATTCCGCGCAGGTAGGTCGGTAGCATACCGGCCAGCTCGATGCCGGTCGGGCCGGCGCCGATGATGACGTAGTTGAGGTCCGGTTGGCAGTCGTCGATTAACTGTTGGTGCAAATGGGCTTTCAGCCGCTCGGCTTCGTCCTGTGATTTGATGCTGTATGAATAATCGGGTAAGCCAGGAATACCGAAGTAGTTAGTGACGACGCCTAACGCCAGGATAAGCGTGTCATATTCATAAACGATACCGGCGCCGGTGGTGATGGTTTTAGCTTTGCGATCGATGGTTTCGGCGCTGCCCTGCTTGAGCGTTACGCCCTTGCCCTTGAACAAACTAGCCAGACTGATACTGGAGTTGGCCCGCTGACCACCAGTGGCCAGATGGAACAGCGTCGGGTAGTAGCGGAAGTCGGTCTGGTCACTCAGTAGCGTAACGCTAAAATGGGGCTCACCGGCGAGCTCGAGTGCCGCTTTGACACCACCGAAACCGCCACCGACTACTAAAACTTTTTCTTTTTTCATTCTTACCTACTATTGTAGAGAAAGCATAAGAATCTTGCAACAGATAGCCTAAGCAGTTAAACTATTTTTATGGATACATTCAAACAAACATTACAAAAAGCTGGCTTTGCCGGCGAAATGGACGACACCCCGGTCACCCGCGATTTTTACAGTCACGACGCTTCCCTGTTCGAGATCAAACCACAATTAGTGCTCTTCCCGATTGACTCCAACGACGTCCAAAAACTAGTCAAAGCCGTAGCTGCCAATAAAAAAGCAATTCCTGATTTATCGATTACCGGGCGCAGCGCCGGTACCTGCATGTCCGGTGGCGCCGTCAACGACTCGATCATCATCGACTTTACCAAGCACTTAAACAAAATCGGCAAGATCACGGCTACCCAAGCTAACGCCCAGCCAGGCGTCTACTACCGTGATTTTGAGCCGGAAACCTTGAAGTACGACGCCCTGATGCCGGTCTACCCAGCTTCACGGGACTACGCCGCTCTCGGCGGTATGGTCAATAACAACGCCGGCGGCGAAAAGTCGCTGGAGTTTGGTAAGACCCGCGAGTTCGTCGACTCGCTGCAGGTCGTCTTCGCAGACGGCAACGAATACACCGTCCGGCCGCTCAACAAAAATGAACTCGACGCCAAGATGGCTCAGGGTGATTATGAGGGCAACATCTACAAACGGATTTACGAGCTCTGCGAAGCCAAATACGACCAGATAAAAGCCGCCGAACCGAACGTCTCTAAAAACTCGATGGGCTACAACATCTGGAGTGTCTGGGACCGCGAAAGCGGCATCTTCAACCTGCAAAAACTGATCGTCGGTTCGCAGGGCACCCTTGGCATGACGACCGACATCACCTTCCGGCTAGTACCGCACCGCAAGCATAACGGCTTGCTAGTGCTATTTTTGAAAGATATCGACAAGCTCGGCGAACTGATTCCGAAAGTGCTGGAAAGTAAGCCAGCCACATTCGAGTCCTTTGATGACAAGACCCTGTTTTTGTCGATCCGTTTTATGCCCAGTTTCCTGAAGATGCTCGGGCCAGTCAAATTTATTCACCTGTTGCTGACGCTGATTCCTGACGGCTTACAGCTAGTGCGCGGGATTCCCAAGTTGATCCTGATGGTTGAGTTTGACGGCGACACCGAACAAGAGGTTCGTACTAAAGTCCATGCCCTCCACCAAAAACTTGGTAAGCACCGGGCCCGCTACGAGATCAACGGTTTCGAAGAAGATCCGA
>JBBRLU010000022.1:0-17052 GCA_038231175.1 Saccharimonadales bacterium (SeqCode)
AAGCCCATCCGCGATTAACCAGTAAGGTTTACTCAAGAACCATGCTAGTAACATAACTGCCGGACTACTTGTTCGGCAGTTTGAATGTGAAGCTAAAGCCACTACTCAGGTGACGAACTTTTACACAGCCGATAGGATACGGTCTCACCTTACAGACATGGTAGCAGACAGAGAATCTTTTATAGTCATGTCGCTGATTACTTATACCTACTCCATGGTTCAAGCCGAGCTGGCAAACAATTAGGTTTCCTTGTCTAGACTACAGGCTCGTCTGCCGGGCACTAAGCCTCTTGCTTTGCCTTTTTCTTTTTCTTGGCCTCTTGCTCGGTCTCTTTTTTGAGTTTATCGAGTTTGAAAAACTTGATGATGACGTAAATTGCCGCCAGCACGAAGACGAAGTCTAAGACCGAATAAGTCAGTGCTCCCCAGCCAAAATTAGCAGCGTGGCTGCGAAAATGTAGCGTAAAGATGCGGGTACTGAGGGCTTTGCCAAAGAGTAACTGGAAGAGCGGGTCAATGAAAGTGGCTAGGATCTGTTTGACGACCAGTTGGGCCTGCGAACCGACCGCAAAACCGACGGCCAAGCCAACTACGGCGTACTCTTTTAAAAAGCCGACGAAACCTTCGATCGGTTCATTAATAAAGTCGGGCGTCACAAAAACGTTCATGCCCGGCCGGTGCTGTTGGCCGGCTTTAACCGGCGGCGCAACTATTTTGACACCACCTTCGGTGGCGGTGACCGTGAGGTCGGTCTGGGGTTTTGGTTGATTTGTCATAGTTACATTTTCTCCGGTGTTGGTATCCCTAATAATGTTAATCCTCCGTGTAGTGTCCGGGCATAGCAGCGTAGCAAGGCTAGGCGTGTAGTTTCACGAGCGTCACCGAGTACCCGGTTGTGCTCGTAGAACCGATTGAACGTCTGAGCTAAGTCATACAGGTAACTACAAATATGGTGCGGTAGTAATTCGGTAATCGATTTCTCTACAGCTTCAGTATACTCACCGAGTTTCCGTATTAACAGACGTTCACCACTCTCAAAACCAGTAAAATCAGACCCTTCTTGGGTTGCTGGGTCAAGTAGTGCCGCCAGTTGCTCGTCACTACAGCCGGCCTTGCGTAAAATACTGCAGACGCGGGCAAAGGCGTACTGCAGATATGGCCCGCTGTTACCTTCCAGACTGACAGAATCAGTAATATTGAAGGCGATATCGCCACCAAGACGGTGCTTTAAAAATGAGTACTTGATAGCACCAAGGGTAATCGCCTGACCGGTCGCAGCATCATGGCTAGTTACGGCCGCACCGACTTCGTGCAAGACGTCGACCGCCCGCGTCACGTTACCGAGCCGTGAACTCATCTTTTGACCGCCACCGAAGCGGATCGTGCCGTTGGTCATGTGCGTTTGTTTAGCGGCCAGCTCTGGGTCAATAGCCGCCAGAGCCGCAAACACTACTTGCATGTACTGCGATTGGTCGTTTCCGGTCAGAATAATACGCTGATCATACAAGAAATCGCCGATTTCGAGGAAAATGACACCGAGGTCTTTCGCCTCATAGGTCGGTAACCCTTTAGCCGTAATAAACACGCGCGTATGCAGGCCGACCTGCTCACCTTTGTAGACGACGGCGCCGTCACTTTCTTCAAAGACGTCGCCGATATGGGCCTTGACTACGGCTAACCCCGGCTCGCTAGTGGCGCTTTCAGGATAATACTTATCGAACGGAGCAACGGCGATCATCTGGTAGAAGGCCTTAAAGTAGTCATAACTCCAGGTCCGGCACGTCCAGTACATCTGTGCCAGTACGCTGTCGTGATCGTCATCGGCATGAATTTTGTATACCTCGCCATTGAGCGTGGCGATGGCTAGTTTAGCCGCCTCATCTGCTTCGTAAGCTTTGGCGCCGGCAACGTAAGCGGCGCTTAGCCAGCCTGGCCGATCAGCTTCCGCGATAGCCTTTAGCGCAGTTACGTCTTGGCCGATCTGTTGCTGGATACTGTACAGACACTTAGCGACGTGTAGCCCGACGTCACCGCCAAAATTAGCTCGGTACACGACGGCGCCCGAGGCTTCTAACAGGCGCCCGAGCGTGTCGCCAACAATCGTGTTGTAAAGATGGCCGGTGTGGAGCTCCTTAAAGGCGTTGGGGCAAGAGTACTCAAGAACATATTTTTGGTCGATGTGGAGTTGCGGCACAACGCTAGAGGCGGCACTAACTAAGACCTCGTCGGTTAAGGTCAGGTTGATAAAACCGGGGCCGGCAATCTGGACCTCGGCGACCTGCTGGCCGAGGCTATCGGCAATCTTGGCGACGATCTCGGTCGCTATGTCGCGCGGCGCTTTACCGAGTTGCTTGGATAGCTGCAAGGCCACATTAGTGGCGTAGTCGCCAAACTTCGGTTCGGTGCGGGTCAGCTCAACGTTTACCTCAACCGCAAACAATTCTTGGATAATGCTGGCTATCGCCTGCTCTAACTGTTGTCTCATGCCTCTATATTACCAGATGTCGAACAGATTGAGCTCAGATTAGGCGCGCTCGATGGCACGTTGCTCAGGCGTTTCATTGGGGCGGGCATAGTCGTCTTCCAGACGCCAGGTGGTCCCCGATTCGGGGGTTGAAACCTCGATTATATCGCAATCAGTAATACCGACAAGACGGTGGCGTTGTCCCAGCTTAGTACTGTAGCCCTGCCCTGGTTGCAGTTCGGTCTGCATAAGCGTGGCCGAAGCGTCTTCCCAAATAACGGCCGCTTGCCCGTTTACTACCAGCCAACTCTCTTGCTTTTCGTCGTGCAGCTGCAAACTCAGCCGGGCGCCGGCATTAATATGGATAATTTTTCCCATATAGGGCGCGCCTTCCACTACCCAGTGCAGCTCGTAGCCCCACGGTTTCTCGACGCGCCGGGCGTAAGGCTCGGTCGAAAAGTTGGTCGTATCAAATTGCGGTATGTCGTCTGTCATCGCGGTTCCTCCAAATTACTGCTTCCAGTATACCTGCTCCGGCATTGGCAATTATGCTTATGTATATTAAACTCTAGGTAAGTACATAAGGGGGTAAGATGTTTGGGCACCAGAATAATGATCAGGACAGCACGCAGAATACGACTAATCCGGCTTTGCCAGGCTCTTTTCCGGCCCTGCCGACCGCCGGCGACAACGCCAACGAGCCGTTTAACCCGGCTTTACCGACCAACGATTCGAAGTGGAGCGACAATCAGGCTACACCAGCTACGGCCCCGACAGAATCAGCCCCAGCTGTTTCAACACCAGTAAGTCACGACGATGTCGATGCCGCTACCCCCGCCGCCGACGTTGCTTCGACTGACGCCCTCCTGGATATCAAGCAAAAAGCCCTCAGCCAGCTGTCGCCGCTCGTCAGCCAGCTCGACCAAACCCCCGAAGAAAAGTTCCGGACTACCATGATGATGATCCAAGCCACTGACAACCAAGATTTGGTCAAGGACGCCTACGCCGCCGCCCAAGAAATTAGCGACGAAAAGGCCAAAGCCCAGGCCCTGCTCGACATCGTCAACGAGATCAACTACTTTACCCAGCACCACCAAGGGTAAGCTCTTACACCGAAGGCGTCATTAAAAAAGCCCGGCACAACCGGGCTTTTTTAATTGGCTAGAATAGCCTACATCATGCCGCCCATGGCACCGCTCATGTCGGGAGCTGCGCCTCTGGGTTCGGGGACGTCGACGATCAAGGCGCCCATGGTCATGGCCGTACCGGCAATCGACACGGCGTTCTGCAAGGCTTCCTTGGTGACGCGAGCTGGGTCGATAACACCGGCGGCCTTAAGGTCGACCAGCTTGGCTGGGTTATTGACATCGACACCGAAGCCCGGCTTACCGGCTCTGACCTGTGGTAACCATTCGTCGGCGTTGAGGCCGGCGTTGGTCAGCAGGATGCGGAACGGTTGTTCCATGGCTCGCTTGAGCAGGAATTTACCGTTGTTAAAGGCCACACCATCTTCACCGACGGCGAGCTCTTGGTCCTGGCTGATCTTGTCGGCCAAATTAACCAATGTGACACCACCGCCAGGTACGATACCTTCGTCAAGCGCCGCCTTGACGGCCGCCACGGCGTCGTCGACGCGGAATTTCTTCTCTTCGATCTCAGTTTCGGTCGCGCCACCGACCTTGATGACGGCGACTTTGCCACTGAGGGCAGCGCGGCGCTTTTCTAAGTTCTCTTTATCATAAGAGCTGCTGCTCTGGATAATCTGCGCTTCGATCTGACCGATGCGGGCAGAAACTTCGGTCTGGCCGCCGGCGCCTTCGATGATGGTCGTTTCGTCTTTGGTCACGATCACGCGGCGGGCGGTACCGACGACATCGAGGCCGACGTTTTCAAAGGTCATACCGCGGTCCTCGGTAATCACTTCGGCGCCGGTTAAGACGGCGATGTCGTTCAAGATGTCCTTGCGGCGATCACCGAAGGCTGGCGCCTTGATAGCGACGGTATTGAAGACACCTTTCAGGCGGTTCAATACCAGGGTACCGAGCGGTTCGCCTTCGACGTCTTCGGCAATCAGGACTAAGTCTTTCTTACCCGATTGGGCCAGTTTTTCGAGTAGCGGTAAGAACTCCTGCAAGCTGGAGATCTTTTTGTCGGTAATGACGATGGCCGGTTTGTCGTAGACGGCTTCCATGCGCGAGGTGTCGGTGACCATGTACGGGCTGACGAAGCCGCGGTCAAAGGTAAAGCCCTCGACCACTTCGGACTCCAGTAACAGCCCCTGCCCGGCTTCGACCGTCACCACGCCGTCTTTACCGACCTGGTCGATAACGTCGGCAATCAGCTCACCGATGGCGGCGTCGCCGGCACTGATGGTCGCGACTTCGGCGACCCGGCTCTTCTTGCCTTGAATATCTTCGGCTAAGCCGGAGAGCTCGGCTAAGACACCTTGGGCGGCGGCTTCCAGGCCCTTGCGCAGCAGCATCGGGTTGTGACCGGCGGCAATCAGCTTGTTAGCTTCGCTTAATAAGTTGTAGGTCAGCACGGTGACGGTGGTAGTACCGTCGCCGGCGACGTCGTTCATCTTGCTGGCGGCTTGTTTGATTAACTCGGCGCCAACTTTCTGGCCCAAGGTTTCGTCGTCAACATCAGCCAGCTCGACACCCTTAGCAACGGTGACGCCGTCGTGGGTGACCGTCGGGCTACCATAGCTCTTGCTGATGACCACGTTGCGGCCCTTAGGGCCCATGGTTGTCTTGACGGCGTTGTATAAAATTTCGGCGCCAGCCAGGACGCGGCGGCGGGCATCATCATCATAAAAAACTTTTTTAGCCATATTGTCTCCTTTAAGATTCCTCGTTGAGGGGTTATTGAACTTTCGCTAAGATATCTTCTTCTTTGACCAAAATATAGTCGGTACCGTCGACTTTGACGTCGGTATTGCTGTAACTCTTATAAACGATGCGGTCGCCGACTTTAACTTGCTTGGCATCCTTACCGACAGCCACGACTTTAGCGGTCTTCGGCTTTTCAGCCGACTTCTCCGGTAGGTACAGACCGCTAGCGGTCTTGGTTTCGGCTTCTTCGCCCTGGGCGACGACGTAATCGCCAAGCGGCTGCAGTGGTGTACTCATAAAATCCTCCTTTTAAGTTGTCGTTAGCACTTAGACTATGAGAGTGCTAACTATCAGCACTCATAATACCTGGGTGCCAAGAAGCCTGTCAATATCACTTAGGCGCGTGAACGTTGTTTATGTTCCTGAAAGACAGTTTCGTAAGCCATTATGAGCTCCGGTAAATAGGCTGGTTCGGCATCGGAAAGTGCTTGTCTATACGCCAACCCCCAATAGCCACACTCGACGCTTTAATTCTGGTCAATTACACTGCGGATAGTCCACTCAAGTCTCTCGATATACTTTCTGTTCTGGTGGTGGCTCGCAAGTGCCTTGTAACTTGCAACATTGCGTAGATTTAGGTTTGTTTTTAGCTTATTTTGGGCGTCATTATCTAAACGTCTGCCCGTACACCATAAATCGACACCTAGATACGCCACACCCTTTTTGACAGGCCTAATGTAATCAATATCTTTGTGAACACTTAGCTTAAGTTCGGTAGTGAGGAACACTATAGCCTCGGTACGTAGCCTCTCTATGTCCGCCTCGGTTGCTGCAAAACATAACCAATCGTCGCCGTACCTAAGATACGCATATGGCTTTAGCGTATGTTTCATAAATCTATCAAACTCGTTTAAGTAAACATTGGCAAAGATTTGACTGGTGAGGTTGCCGATAGGTATGCCCCGTTGGACGTCAAAGCTGCTGTAGCTATCAACAATCTTATCGAGTAGTATCAGTGCTGTAGTGTCATTTATGCGGCGTCTAAGCAAGAGTTTTAGTGTTTGTTTATCCACGCTATCAAACATTTTTGTAATGTCTGCTCGCCAGAGCCAAGCGTCGGGGTATTGCCTCATAAAGAGTTGTGCTCGCTCTATAGCGGCGTGCAAGCCTTTACCCTGTCTACACGACCAGGCGTCGTAAATAAAGTGCTTATCCCAAATAGGCACAAGGTAGTCATAAAGCAGACGGTGTACTACCCTGTCCCTTACCGAGGCAACCGCAATGTCACGTCGCTTGTTATCATTGACAATCATATGAGCGTACGGGCTGTGCTTGTAGGTACCTTTTTGAATATCCCGAGCCAGCTTTAGGATATTGTCGAGTAGTTCGTACTCAAACATTATGATTGCACGACTTGGTTTTTTACCTGTTCTGAACGCTCTATAAGAACGCCAGAGGTTTGCTACACTTATGTTTATGGACGAACTACCTGTCATTGCTATTTCCTTTGAGATTTACAAAAAACTACTAGAACTAAACACTACACTGGACAGAAAATATCGCTATTCTCTTGGCGAGCAGGCCGCTAAATGCTGGTCTGACACACTAGAGCAATTGTTACTGGCAAAACACGCCCCTAAGCCTATGAAAGCCAGCTATCTATTGAAAGCTAATGTTCTTGCCGAAATGACGTCATTACATTTACGAGCAATTCTTGAGCTTAATCTGGCAAACGAGACAAATGTCCTTAAAGTCCAGGCACGCTTGAGCGAAACACGCCGTATGATAGGCGGCTGGCTCAAAAGCGTGCACTAGACCGTACCCCCTACACCTCGCCGCCAGCCGACCGTCGTTCTCATTGTCAGCGTCAGAGTTGTTCAGGTTAGGCTTGCCGTCGTTGTTCACGTAAGAGTACGGAACAATCGCCCACCTCTCAACCGTTAGCCTTTAGTAGCCTCTTGTTCACCTCACCTACGCATAGTTGAGGGACTGCTTTTCTTTCAGCACCCTATTTGGCACTACTAACTAAAGACACGTGGGGTGTTAAGGGTTGTTGATGTGCTTACTACCGTAAAAAGAACCAACTCCTTACAAGGAGCCTTTTTAGGTAAATGCAAACAATCATCTATTCAGGGCACCGATAGGAACGTGCCTTTGGACTACTTACCCCGAACGTGTGGTTCGTAGGTAGTCGATAGATAAAGGGGGAAGGGGAAAGGGGAGAATATGAGGGAAAAAGCTAAAGGTTTTACCCCACCGCCAGCCGACCGCCGCGCTCAGCGTCAGCGACAGAGCCGTCCAGGCGAGGCCAGCCGCCGTCGCGCACGCCAGAGTACGGAACAAACGCCCACCCAACCGTCTTAGGTTCAAGGTCAAAGTGGCGGATAACGGTCTTATCGTAAGCACTACTGTCATCTAATTTGTCGCCCTGGGCACGCAAGCTATACCAGTAGGTAACAGCGTCTAACGGGCTTGGTACTCTAGCCTGCAACTCTGGACGGCTTGCCTGACGTTCACGGAGCAACCGTAATTGCTCGTCGGCTCGTTTGTTGGCTAATTGGCTATCAAGTCGGCTCGGGATTAGGCTTAGGCGGGCAGGTGCATTACCTGTATTGCCTGTCCACTCACGCCCACTGTAGAGGTCTTTACGGTGCATCTCGTCGTACACATACGTAGGGTAAGGCTGGTCTTTGCCGAAGTTCTTGGCTAAGGCTACGATTTGAGCCTCGCTTGCCTCAATATTAGGAGTTGCCACAAGGTTAAAGCGGGCACCGTTTTCAATCAGCTGCTCTACGAGGTAATCGTAAGTACCGTTGGCCTGCCACTCTTTGTCTTTTGCAGCAAAGAGCCGTTCAAGCTCATTTGGGGACATTGTAGCCTCGCCCTTGCGGAATAAGCGTTGTTCGCCACCTAGCTGTTCTGCGACCGTCTCATAGGCTGCAAACGCACTCTGTAGCTGCTCACGAACGCTCTCTTGCAGTATGCGGGCTAGCTCGGGCTTATCTTTATCGCCTCGCAAAGTTCTAATCTCGCTAATACGAGGGTCGTTTTCATAGCCAAAACCTTGTATTTCGTGGTCTAACTCATAGAGAAAACGTAGCTCACTGCCGCTCAAGTTGGCCTCGGGATTGGCGGTAATTTTCTTTTCAATAGCCGTAAGCTGTTTCATATCTTCGGCTTTGCGGATATACTCCTCGCCGCCTGGCAAATCTTTGAGCTGCTCTGCCGTAATATCTGCCATTTCCGACTCTAGCTCTTGTGCAGCATTTACGCCACGAACTTCAGCTACTTCCCCTTGTTCCATACGAATAGCTACACGTGGAACAGAATCTTTGCCGTCTTCATCACGAGTATAGTACACAAAGAAATCGCCACCTCGTAACTGCATAGTAGCCGTGCTTTCGCCAGCCGTACACCAGCCCGTGCCGTGCCCCTGTAAAGAGCCGGACAAACGGCGTGCAGTCCGGGGGTCGTCACTTTGGTTAAACTTTATCCAAGAGCCTCGTGTGTCTTTTCTAAGTTCTGGCGAATCAGGGGTTACTTCCATGACTGCGTGGGCATAGAGCTTGCCAAAATTGCCACTTTTTAGGTGTTTTTGTAGCTGTTCGTTGTTGGCACCACCGTCTACCGCTTCACCTTGGACACGAGATTTATTGAGTACGTCATAGACATACGCCAATGCCTCACGGTTCAGCTCTGGGTATGGTTTTGTCGTGTTACGGCTACGTTTCCCAAACTCTTGCTTGTCTTTGTCGTAGTTACCAAGCTTTGTAACTGATTCCCATGTATAGGTCTTGAACCAATTTGGGTAGCCACCGTCTTCTCCGCCAAGATACTCAACCCACTTACCAAGTCCAACTCTTTGGTCAACTTGGACTGCCTCGGTCATTTGTCGCCGCATTTCAGACGTTATCTGAACATCGCCATGCCCTTGCTCACGAGCAATACGGCGTTGAAAATCAAAGTAACCCTCTGGAACATCTTTAGACTTGATGACATGAGCGTCAATTTGGCGGTCAATACTCGTCTGGTCACCCGTTAGAATACCGTCATTTACATAGTTTCGGCTCGCTAGAAAACCTAGATAAGCAGATACTTTGTCAGCTGGTTCGTTAGGTATATGTTCACCATTGCCACGTAAGTAGTCAGCAACTGACTCAACCTCTACCGAAGTATCTAGGTTGGGGTTTCTATTGTGGAGAAACTGGCTGCCGGGTTCTTGCATAGTAATCCTATTTTACTTTAGTAATGTTTTTGTTTTGTATCTAACATATTACATACTATCATATTTTAAGGTCCGTGTCAAGACGCCGTACTCATCCATAACCTTTGCAACATCCCTTGAAATAAAAAAGGTAGGCGTCCTACACTGTTAAGACCATTACATCTAACAGAAAGGAGCCTACCATGGCTTATTCTACCAACCCTAACCTACCAAAAGCGAGAGCAATTGCTATGCAGTTATTGGTACGCGACAGCGTATTCGTGCAGTCTGTAGCGAATCGCTGTGGTGTTCACCGTAGTACCATCTGGAGGTGGAAGTGCAAATGGAACGACCTCAACAAGGATGTCCAGCTCACCAACGACAACCGCCCCGGCCGGTCGCAGGCGAATCCAAGCAGTAGTTTTCGTCTTGCAGCCTGCACCTGGCGGGTTCCAACTACTATCTGCCGACCACGCACTAGCCCAACAGCCGTCAGTCAGGAACTGGTGCAAGCCGACAATGGCCCAGAATATAGTCGCTACTTTGAGCAAACCATGAAGAGGGCGAACATACAGACCAGGCACAGTCGGCTACACCGGCCCAATGACAATGCATTCATTGAGCGCTTTAACCGAACCATCCAGACTGAATGCATTGGATACTACAATACAAAGGGGTACACTTAGGAATACAGATGCGGACACCTGCTGAGATGTTGCAAAGGTCTTGAGTTCTATACGCGTATTGTTACACTGTTAATCATGACTCCAAAAATCAATACCAAGGTACTAATGTCTGACGCCGCTAATTTCGACGACTCCGCCGCTATAAATCCGTATATGGACGGTGGCGAGCCAATCGATAGAGTAGCCGCCCAGCGTGAGCACGACTCCATTCAGGCGGCACTCAAAATGGCCGGAGTGACCGTTACTCAAGTCCCCTCACCCGTTGGCTGCCAAGACGGCGTCTATACCGCCAACTGGGCCCTCATCCATGGCGACAAAGCCATCATGTCACGCCTGCCCAACGCTCGCCAAGCCGAAGAAGCCTATGCTCAAGCAGTTTTAAAAGCCCACGGTAAACAGTTGGTATTTACCCCAGATAACCTCCGCTTTAGCGGCCAAGGCGATGCCCTGCCCTGCGGCCGGTATCTGTTCTGTGGGAGCCAGTACCGCACCGACCTGGCCACACACGACTTTTTAGCCGCCGAAACCGGCTTAGAAGTTGTCAGTCTACGGACTGTTCCCCAGACAGCTGCTGACGGCTCAGAAGTGATCAACGCCGCCAGCGGCTGGCCGGACAGCTTTTTTTACGACATCGATCTGGCATTATCCGTCATAAGCCCCGAGCTCATCGCCTGGTGCCCCGAGGCTTTTATGCCCGCTAGCCAAGAAAAACTACGCGCCCTGCCAATTGAAAAGATTGAAATCAGTCTAGAAGAAGCCACCGAGGCCTTCGCCTGTAACTTGGTCTCCACCGGTCAGACGGTAGTCATGAGCGCCCACGCCCCCCATTTCAAGGCCGTGCTCGAGAGTCGCGGCCTGCAAGTGATCACGCCGGAGATCAGCGAGCTAGCTAAGGGCGGCGGTTATATCCGCTGTACTACCTTGACGCTGCAGTAGTTCTGCGTACCCTCACTAGACAAGATTCCTAATACTTAAGGCGCATAAGCATAAGTCCGCAACCTAAAATTTCCTAGCGGCTTAAGCTCCGCTAGGCCATAGTTGGCCGGACTAAAGTATGTAATCGTCAAGTCAGCGGAGGAAATTGTTATGAGAATACGAAATAAGAATCTAGTTATTAAAAACAAAAGCTTGGTCGCGGCTGCTATCGCTGCCGTCCTTGGGCTGGGTACCGCCGCCTACCCCCTGGCTACCAGCGCCATGGGCATGAACCAGAACCATCAGGCGATGTCGGCCCGAGCCGATGACCGCCAGGTAGTACGCCGATTTACGGCAGATATCGAAGAGCTTAACAATACCGGCGTCCACGGCAGAGCGACGTTCCAGCTTGCTGACCGGTCGCTTACCGTTACCATCCATGCCACCGGCCTCGAACCAGGTGTCCACCCGCAGCACATCCATGGTAAGGAGATGGCTAAGGCTGAATGTCCGACCGCTGCTGCCGATACCAACCATGACGGTTTTGTCTCCGTCCTGGAGGGAGCCCCGGCCTATGGTCCGATTAAAATAAACCTTACGAACCCGCAGACACCGTTCGGTCCGCCGGTCACCACCGCCTTGTTTACGCCGTTTGCCGGTAAGGCCGACAGCAAAAACTTCCCAGTCGTCGGTCAGGACGGTATCCTGAACTTCAGTAATACCTATACCTTTGACAATAGCGCTGCCGCCCAAGGTGCCTATGAATCACTGATGCCGCTAGGCGATCAGCACATCGTCCTTCACGGTGCAACCGCACCGAAGAGCGTTGACGCCCCTGCCTTCGCAGCCCTAGGTGCCGCTTATCCGGTCGGTACCGACCTGAGCCAGCCGACCTACGACACCCTGTTGCCCATCGGCTGTGGAACCATCGAAGAGAAGTCCACGGCAAAGGCAAAGCCAGCATCCGCTAACCAAGGTATGGACGAGTCTGACAGGCACGGCATGGCCGGTGGTCAGAACCAGGGCGTACAGGGCCTGATGGACGACCAGGCTGATACAGCTGACGCAACCACTTTCAATGATAGCGTCACTGGCCTCTCAGACAACTTTGAAACGTCAGTCCACAGCGCTACCACGAACTATGACCAGCAGCTGAGTGACGGCGCCAATAAGGACGAGGCCCGCAATCAGTTGATCAACGCCGTCAGCAGCGCCAAGGACGCCGAGTTGAACGGTCTGACGGAAGCCCGCAACCAATACATCGACCAGCTCAACCGAACTGGTGATGTTAAGGCTCGCGACACGTTCCTGACCAGCTTCGACAGCGCCTATAACAGCCACAAGGACGCTCTAGAACAGTCAAAGAACGATCTGTAAAAACTAAAGCAGCTAAGAAAACGGGCTCCGTAAGGACCCGTTTTTAGTTAGTTCTGAGCTATCGCTACAAAGGTGTACGGATGCGGGGTTGCTTAAGCCGCGACTCCAGGATTAAGCTTATATTCCGGACCTATGCGATACTGACAGCATGACCAAATACGACTACCTCGCCTGTCTCGCCCTGGTACTGGCGATCTTGATCAATTCATTATCCGTCTATTTACAGAGATCCCGCCAGCTTTATAAGCGGTTCGGCCACGCTGGTTATGCTGTACATACCACGCTGATCAGCCTGGCCTGGGGTCTCTTCTTAGTCACTGAGTTTCTAGCCAGCCGGACGACTTGGCGCACCGCCCACAGCTATCCGGTTGCAGGCCTAGCGATTGTAATCTTGGCAGTATTCTTATTTTTAGCAGCCATCAAAGAAATCGGGACAAGTGCGCTGAGCAACGGTAATTTCTTTGGCCGGCCAGTAAGAAAGCTGGCTGGTATCTACCGTTATATCGCCTCGCCCATCTACTGGAGTTATGCTGTCTGCTTCCTTGGCCTCGCGGCCTTGACCGGCATGAAAGTATTCCTGGTATCCACGGTACTAGCCGTCGTGGGCCTGGTCGGCTTTGAATCGTGGATCGAACGACCAGTCAGCTCATCCCATAATAAAACGCTGTAATTTTTGCATGATGAGCCCGCCAGAGGCGGGGCCATTACAGCCGGTTGCGTAAAGCTGCCGAGACGGCGGCCATCTCGTTCCAGGGATTTTCGCCGTTGGCGCGCTCGATGGTCTTCTCGTGGCCCTTACCGAGAAGGATTATCGTATCGCCAGCCTGCGCCCGGTTGACGGCAAACTGGATAGCTTCGGTACGGTCGTGGACCAGGAAGAGATCCTTATCGCGTTGCTTACCAGCTTTTTCAGCCCCGGCAGCAATCTGGTCCATAATTTCAATACCGTCGATGTCGCGGTCGTCCTCTTCGGTAATGATGACTTCGTCACAGTAGCGGCCGGCTAGTTCGCCTTGGACGGCGCGCTTGGCTTCGTCGCGGCGGCCGGCCGAACCGAACATGGCGATCAGCTTACCTTTCACGACAGGCTTTAAGTCCTTGAATAGCTTTTCAAAGCTGTCAGGGCTGTGGGCAAAATCGACTATGGCGTCGAAGTCCTGGCCTTCGTCGATGCGCGTCATGCGGCCTTCGACACTTGGTAGGGCGGCTATGCCCTGCTCTATCTGTTGCTTGGTCAGGCGCAGCTGCTGCCCGACGCAGACGGCGGCCAAGGAGTTGTAGACGTTAAAACTGCCGGGCAGATTACAATGAATGTGGTAGGTCGTGTCTTGGATGGTTACGTCGTAGTCGACGCCAGAGGGCGCTAAGACGACGTTTCGGGCCCGGACGTCGCCGTCATCGACACCGTAAGTCATGGGGTACTTAATGTCGCCGGCAAACAGCGCCGCACTCGGGTCCTCGGCGTTAATGACGCCAAGTTGTAAACCATGTTTATGGTTGTTGGCCAGCTTGAACAGTTTGCGCTTAGCGTCACGGTAGCGCTCAAAGGTCTTGTGGTAGTCGAGGTGCTCGTGGGTGACGTTGGTCAGAACGGCGACGCTATACGGCACGCCGAAGACCCGGTTCTGGGCTAAGGCTTGGCTAGTCGTTTCCAGCACTAGCCAGTCGATACCTTCGGCCCGCATGGCCTTCAGGCGCTGCATCAGCTCGGCTACGCCGACATTGGTCATGTGGTGGATCTGCGGTTGAATATCACTTCCTACGCCGTAGCCGACAGTGGTCATGAGGCCGACCTTCAAGCCGGCTTCGTGAAGCATGCGGTGAATCATATAACTGGTGGAGGTCTTACCATTGGTACCGGTGACGCCGATGACTTTCATGCCGTGCGCCGGAAAACCGTTGATGGTATTTATAATGGCCGACTCGACTAAATGACCGTAAGGTTCTATAGCCGGGAATAAGCCGTTCGGTATGACTTTTTTGACGCTGGAACGTAAACTCATGTTCTCAAGTATACTGTATGTAAGTGAAAATATTAGGTATCGAGACCAGTTGTGACGAAACGGCCGCTGCTGTCGTGGAAGACGGCCAGCGGCTGCTGAGCAACGTAATATTGAGCAGCATGGACCTGCACGCCCAGTACGGCGGCGTCGTGCCGGAGATTGCCGCCCGCAGCCATATCGAAGCGATCATGCCGGTCGTCACCCGAGCCTTGGCCGACGCCGACTGTAGCTGGGACGACATCGATGCCATCGCCGTCACCTATGGGGCAGGGCTCGGTGGGAGTTTACTAATTGGCGTACTAACAGCGCGCACGCTGGCCATTTCACGTGAAAAGCCACTCTACGCCATTAACCACGTTGAAGGTCATGTCTATGCTAACTTCTTAACGGCGACTACCCTGCCCGGCTATGTCATGCGCGCTGGGCAGCCGCAGTTCCCGATTTTGGCCGTGATCGTATCAGGTGGTCACAGCCAGTTAGTCTTGTTCCGCGACCACTTTGATTACAGCTTGCTCGGCCAAACTCAAGATGATGCCATCGGCGAAGCCTTCGACAAGGTCGCCAAGATCCTTGGCTTACCATACCCCGGTGGGCCGTCGGTAGCTCGGGCGGCACTCAGCGGCAATGCCCAGGCCTTTACCCTGCCCAAAGCCAAGGTCGGTCGCTACGACTTTAGTTTTTCCGGCCTCAAAACAGCCGTCCTACGGCTGGCTCAAGCCCAAGTCGGGGAAAGTTACGACTTCCCCTCCTTTAAGCTGCCTGAGCGGCTGTCTGAAGCCCAGAAGCACGATATCGCAGCCAGCTTCCAGCAGGTCGCCATCGAGACTATCGTCGATAAGGCCAAACTGGCCTACGAAGAGTTCGGTCCAGTCAGCGTAGTGATTGCCGGCGGCGTAGCAGCTAGCAGTGAATTACGCTGCCAATTAAGCGCCGCCCTACCCTTAACCGTCGAATATCCCGATTTCAAACTGTGTACCGATAACGCCGCTATGATCGCTACTCTCGGTTATTTTCACGTGAAATGTGGGCAGCCGACTGCCGATCCATATACCCTCGATATCGCACCCAATCTCAGTATGTAGTTTTCACGTGAAAGGTGAGCCGGGAAACTAGTGGGCTAGCCGAAGCCACTGGCAGGCTGGTATGATGGTTAGAGTATGAAATTGCCAAAAACCTACGAGCCAACCACCTATGAAGCCGATATATACGCCCTGTGGGAGCGCAGCGAGGTCTTCAAGGCCGACCCTACCAGCCACAAGCAGCACTTTTCGATCAGCATGCCGCCACCTAACGAGACCGGTACGCTCAGTATCGGGCACTCCTTGTTCTTGACGCTTCAGGACATCATGGCCCGCCACGCCCGCCAGCAGGGTAAAGACGTCCTGTGGCTACCGGGCACCGACCACGCCGCACTACCGGTAAACGCCATCATCGAGCGTAAGCTGGCCGACGAGGGAACTGATAAACATCAGATCGGGCGCGACGCCTTCTTGGCGCGCACCCGGGAATTTGTCAGCGACAGCCGCGGCACCATGCTGGGCCAGATGCGGGCCATGGGCGCTTCGGCCGACTGGACCCGATTGCGCTACACCCTCGACGACGCCCTCAACCGCTGCGTCAACGAAACCTTTACCAAGATGTACGACGATGGCCTCATCTACCGTGGTAACCGGATCGTTAACTGGGATCCGGTGCTTGAGACCAACGTCTCAGACATAGAAGTCGAATATGTCGAAGAACAGGGTAAGTTTTATACCTTTCAATATGGACCTTTTCAAATAGGAACTGCTCGCCCGGAAACCAAGTTCGGGGACAAGTACGTCGTCATGCACCCAGACGATGAACGCTACAGCCAGTACAAGCACGGCGACACCTTTGAAACCGAATGGATCAACGGACCGATCACAGCCACCATTATTAAAGACGAAGCCGTCGACCCTAAATTCGGCACCGGCGTTATGACGATTACGCCCTGGCACAGCCAGATCGACTTTGAGATTGCCGAGCGCCATGGGCTCGATAAGGAGCAGATCATCGATTTTAAGGGCAGACTGCTGCCGATCGCCGCCGACTTAGCCGGATTGAGTATCGCTGAAGCCCGACCAAGAATTATTAAAAAACTGGCCGACAAGGGGCTACTCGTTAAGACTGACGATAACTACCTCCACAGTATCGCCGTCAACGAGCGGGGCAAAGCCGTCATTGAGCCGCAGATCCGCTTGCAGTGGTTTGTCGACGTCAACAAGCCGGTCGTCGACTGGAAGGGTCAGCGCCGCAGCATTACGGATGTTTTAAAGGCCGTCATCGCCGACAAGGACGTCGAGATCGTGCCCGAGCGCTTTAATAAGATTTATAGCCACTGGGTCGACAACTACCGCGACTGGTGTATCAGCCGTCAGATCTGGTGGGGCCACCGCGTTCCAGCCTGGTACCGCCACCACACGGACGGCAGCCAGGAAACATACGTCGGCGTCCAGCCGCCGACCGATCAATCAGACGGCTGGAATGAGTGGCAGCAGGACCCGGACACCCTTGACACCTGGTTCAGCTCGGCGCTATGGACCTGGAG
>JBBRLU010000023.1:0-16710 GCA_038231175.1 Saccharimonadales bacterium (SeqCode)
AGTCTGATCTGGTCGGCGTCAAAGCTCAGTTGCTTACTTTTGCCGTAGGTGCCGTCGTTTAACACCCGCACTCGCAGCGTAACCGTGTGGCCGTACAGCGGCGCGTAAGCCTCCAGTTGCCGCTGTACTACCCCGCCCCGCCATAAGCCGAGACAGACACCGAACAGCCCGACGAGCACGACCGCAGCGAGCGTTCGACGATGAGCTAGAAAGATGCACAGCACCAGAGTAATTCCAGCTGCCGCCGCGGTGGCCGAAAAACCACGACGGACCAAGCCCAGGCCGATCAGGCAACCAACGCAACCAGCTATGAGCAGGCTGGTGCGCCGGAACCGATGACCAAAAACCCTGTGCATCAAGGCGATTGTAGCAAGCCATACCGCTTAAGCCGCTAACAGTTAAGGAAAAGTTAATGATTAAAGTTAATCTAAGGGTTAATCGTCTGCTCGGCAGCGATAATCTTCTGTTGGATAACTGTTAACTGCTCGTCGGGCATGGCCGGGCCTTCAGCGGTAGTGATAAAGCCTTGGTAATTGTCGCTATAGCTCGTGTGGTCGCTCCAGACATCAGTCTGGGCGGCTAGTTCGCCGTGCAACGGAATCAGTTTGGCGTGCACGTAAGCCACGCCGGTACCCTCAAAGACTAGCGCCACGCGCTGAACGTCAAGTGCCCGCTGAAGTAAACGAGCCACCTGTCGTGTCGCCCGCAAAAGATCATCATACTGCTGGTCGGTCAGAGCAAACAGGTAATCACCGGGGTTAGTCTTCGGAATGACGACGGTTAAACCGGGAGTATTAGGAAACGGCGTTAAAAACGCCAGGTGCTCATCGTCTTCCCACACTTTGTAGCTGCTCATCTCGCCTCGGACAATTTTATCGAAGATCGTATCGCTCATACCATAATGATAGCAAATAAACGCAACCGGCTACTATCTTAGGCCTGCGGAGTCTGACTGTTAAACTAACTAGCTAAAGCTTGGGCTGAAAGTAATTTTTTAATTTCAGCTGCTTGCGCTTTGACCAATTTTTCTAGTTCGATACGGCCGGTTTCATCACGGGAAGTCACTAGGAGCCACTGTACGTTATGGTAATCGTCGAACAGCGGGGCGATAGTCACCTCCCAATACCTCATATTGCCTTTAAAAGTCGGGCAATAGCCTTCGAACCTAGCCATCTTGCCAGCAGCTGCTTTCTTAAGCGCAGCAGCTGCAAGTGGCTGTAGGCTACCGTTCCAAAACTCGAGCCAGTTCGTACCAATCACAGCCTGCTCGTCGTCAATTTCCATAACTTTCAAGCCGTTAGGGTTGAATGACAGTAATAGCCCGTCGGCGTCCATGACTTTGACGCAGTCAGCCGATGAATTATAGAAACAGCTAATTATCTTATCCGTTGGCAAATCAGTCATAGTGTCATAGTAATCCAGCCACCATGTTTATTCAACGACTGAACATTTCAGACTACTTGCGCTTGGAAGGCCCAGTGAGACTATCGCGACTAAACTACTCAAGTTTAAGGAGCCGCTGTAAATCTTCCAGAGTGTTAACCTCATTTCCAAGCACGGCATCATAAACATCACTGAAAAAGACTGTCTTACCGTACAGACCCCTTCGGATAAGATCGTACTTAGCTACTAATATCAGGTCTCGCTGTGGTTGCCCAAGTTGGGACGGTGGTTCGGCGTAGATGTCTGTATCATTTTCGATCCACTGCGGTTTTTGCAGCCAACAATCAACACCCCAGCGCTCATTTTCAAATGGTATTTCTAACCCGAGCCAGTACCCTTTTGGTCTGCCGGCATGCATCGATTCGAAATTAACGGTGTCGGCCGTAGTAACTCTACGCACATATTTAGATTCGACCATCGCCCTGACTAAACCAGCGAACGTCTGCTTATCGGCAACTTCGGATATAAGTCCTAAATCTAAATCGGGGTAGACCATCAGATCGTATTTGTAGCTCCCTCCAATCTCAGTTAGCTGTCCGTGATTGGCAAAAATATCAAAGATTCCAGTGGATTTAACCAGCTTATCCGTTTGTTTTCTCAGCCGTTGCTGCTCAGCTCTTAAAAATTCTGGGTCTGGATGAGGGTCTGTGAATTCGGGTAAAGTCATCATAGGTAGACTTAGTTTAGCAAATAACACGAACCGTTACCCGAGTATGCGCGGCGTCTTTATCTGCAAGCTACTCTGTAGGTGTCCAGCTCTAAGTTTTTGCGAAGCGAGTTAAAGTTAAGCCGATTGGCTTCAGCACAAAACTGGTTAGGCTCTAGATTATACTCAACATTGAACACCGCTTTGCCCGCTTTGCTAAAGGGCTGTAACTTGTCGCATTCATGGTTTTCGAAACATTGCTCGTTCAGCTCCCAATCATACAGACGTACCAACGCAGCCGTCTGGTCCAAGTCATTCTTTAGAGCGATTGAAAGACCGCGCTTATGAGCTGCCTGAGCGAGATAGGTGTTATAACGAAGCTGATCATCAGCACCTAACGGAAAACCGGTATCCTCTTGATAGGCGTTCACATTATCTGGTTCGACGCTATCGAAACCTTTGGCTTTACAACTATCCAGACGTTTATCCATGATGGACTGCAGCACATCCAGGCGACGGATATCAAGCCATTTTTCACCAGGCCAACCCGTATAGTCCTTACCGACGACTGATGCCGGAAAGCTATTGGCATCGGGTCGCCAGTCTTCATAGGCTCCAGCGTTCACATAACACACGACATGACTACCCTTACTATGCAACGCTTGTATGACCGACGCCGAGTTTTCAAACAGGTCTATATCAAACATAGCCACGTTGGGCGATTGGTCTACGTTGCCTAATAACTGCCATTGCCAGGAAGTATTGACAGGCGGGACCCAGGTTGCTGATGGCGTAGTAGGAGATTTACTTGATTCTATAATTGGGTTAGACCCTGTGATCGTATCTTTGCCCGTAGTTTGTAGTGCCTGAGAAGGATGCTGTTGTGCGTGCTGATGAACCTTGAACCCGGCAAATACGATAATTACCAGTGTAAGAGCAGAAAATATAATTAAAATGAGTGAGCTACCATGTTCATTAAGAGCTTTTTGCTTCATACGCTAATCATAGATAAAAATTCATATCTTGTTAAGCGGTATTTATTTGGCCAGGCCAGTGAGACTAGCGGCCAGCGGCCTTCTCCGCAAAGTTGTGCTCGGAGCTTGCTCCTGCGTGCGACTTTGCTACGCGAACTAACGACACTACGCATCTTTTTCTGCGAAAAATATGCTATGTCGTGAGTTCGAATCCTGCTAGATTCTGCCATTAAAAAAGACCTACCTTTCGGTAAGTCTTTTTTATTGGAGGGCCCAGTGAGACTTGAACTCACGACACCCTGCTTAAAAGGCAGGTGCTCTAACCAGCTGAGCTATGGGCCCTTGACCTCTACATTATCCGGGTTTACGGCGAAAAGTCAATCTGTTAATGGTGTAAAACCGGCAGCTTCAAGCAGCGGGATTTGCAAACGGCACCATTCAGAATATTTGTCAGTGTAGCGCGCGGCATCAGTAGTAAAGTCTGGCCAGCTCATCCAGACGTAGGCTTCGACCTCGGCCGGGTTGGGTGCGGGCGCGCCGATGGCCCGGGCGACGTAGACCGGACAACATTCATTCTCGACGATCCCGTTAAGTTCACAACGGTACCTGAAGCGTGGCAACACCAATGTCAACTCAGTAACTGTCAGATCTAATTCATAGTCTAAGCGGCGGGCTATGGCTGCTTCGATGGGCTCGTCCGGCGCCGGGTGGCCACAGCAGCTGTTGGTCCAGATACCGGGCCAGACTTTCTTGCTGAGGGCACGCTGGGTAATTAGCACCTGCCCGGCGTCGTTAAAGACGTAGCAGGAAAAGGCTAGGTGGAGCAGCGTGTTGGCGTTATGGCTGGCTAATTTTGGGGCGGTCCCGATCGGCTGCCAGTCGTCATCCAGTAAGACGATCCGCTCACTTTCCATGGTGCTTGCCATGTTTTTCTTCGCCACCTCCGGTTTTTGGTCGTTGCAGCCACAGTACTAGTAAACAGATCAGGGCGCTGCTACCGACGATCAGGTTCTGAGCCCGCGACAGCTGCGCCCACAACGGTGAGGCGATGACGTTATGCGACAAGCCGGCGCTCAGTAGCGGTACGACGAGCAGACTACCCAGCAGGCCGACGCCGGCCGCCGGTAAGACGTTTAACAGCAGCTTGGCGCCCTTGACGGTCTTGATCATGAACAGGGCGGTTAGAATGACCGGCAAGAGTAACAGTACTAACCGGACCAGGTTACTACCGCTGGCTACGGCGTCGGTAACCGGAGCGGCGTGGGTGCTTTGCAGCAGGCTCATGAAGGAGTTGGCGTCGGCGGCTACGAATTGCACTAAGACGTCGCCCAGGCAGAGGCTTAAAAATACAAAGGTGGCATTAACGCGTAGCACCATCAACAGTAGTAGCGGGACTAGTACAATGGCGCCAAGAATAATTGAGGGAGTCACTCCTAAACTATACCATGAGCGGAATGCCCACAGTGGCCAAGTACCTTAAGCCCCGACCTTATCTTTTTTGCGACGGGCTTTGGCGTTCTGCTCGATGTAATCCAAAATCTTGCCGGCCACGTTATGATTGGTAACCTTTTCGATGCCGAATCCCGGGCTGGAGTTGACCTCCAGGACAAGCGGACCGCGGGCCGAGCGCATCATGTCGACACCACAGATCGGCAAGCCCATGGCTTTGGCGGCTTTTTGGGCGATCTTACGTTCCTCATCGGTCAATTTGACAGCGATGCCCTCGCCACCCTGGTGCAGGTTGGATCGGAAGTCGTCGTCTAGACTTTGACGCAGCATACTGGCGATCACCTTGCCATTGACGACGAAGGCCCGGATGTCGACACCGGCACTTTCCTGGATAAATTCCTGCACCAAGAAGTTGACGCCCTCGACATAGAAGGCCTGCATTACGGCCAACGCCGCCTTACGAGTTTCAGCCAGTACGACACCGTTACCATGGGTCCCCCGAGCCACCTTGATGATGACCGGTGCCCCACCGACTTGCTCTAAGACGCCCTCAAAATCGGCGGTTTCACGGGCAAAGACGGTCTTAGGAATACCGACGCCCAACTTAGCCAAAAGCTGCATGCTGCGCAGTTTATCGCGCGAGCGGACGATGGCGATCGAGCTGGTGGTAGTAAAGACATTCTGCATCTCGAACTGACGCACCATGGCCGAGCCATACTTGGTCATATTGGAGGCGATGCGCGGGATGATGACGTCGACATCACGGACTTCTTTACCCAGGTAGTGCACGACCGGGTTGCCGGCTTCCAGCGTCACATAGCACTTGGCGTAGTTAATGACGCGTACATCGTGGCCACGGGCCAGGGCTTCTTCCTTGAGGCGCTTGGTCGAGTAGTTACCTGGGCCTTTTGATAGGATAACAATATTCATTTGATCTGCTCCATTTCGTCATCTAATTCCTGATTTATCCGTACGTCTACTATCATGGCGTTGTTCCTGAGGAAGCGACGACCGATTAGTATTACCCGTTTCATGTCCGAGCGATCTGATAGACCTATGGCAATTGGGTATTGTACACCTTTTACTGTTATCTCTGTCTGTATGATATAACGTTTTACTCTATGACCGGTAGCGCTACGGATGTACTTCTGTATAAATTGATCTGTCTCAGTCGTCAAAGCCGGGTCACCGAGCGGTGTGAACTTCAAGATTCTCTTCCGAGTCAGGCCGCGGCGGACGACGATGATGCCAGTACAATGTAGCGCACCGGAAAAGGCGCCGGTATCGACTTTAGCCAGCGCCTGTATGACGCCCAGCTTTTCAAGCGACACCGTTTCTAATATCCCTAAGGCGATGGTGGGGTTGCTCATGCCAGACCAGCGTTAATCCGCGAATCAATCAAGGGTATCAGGTCGCTCAGTATGTCGTAGTGTCGACCATCACGGCAGCGGTACAGGAGGTTTAGGACCGGCGACATATTATATTCTATGAAAGCATAGTCGTTATTGTTGAGCGCCGAGGAATAGTCCTTGATAAAGATATCGACAGCCACGAAACCTGTGCCCAATGCACCGGCTAGTTTTTCGGCTACCGCGATGTATGACGGATGGACCTGGTCGCGGACATCATACATGGAGGCCCCGCGCGCGATCATCGTTCCTCGACCCAATTCGACCATCTCTCCTGCAGCCGGTAGCGCCTGTAGGTCCAGCTTGCTACTGTCTAGTATCTTGTCTGTCAATACCGGATAAGGCACTTCCGAGTGCCTGCGAAGGTTATTCTCGGCCACGATCAGCTGGCCAAGCGTGCTCACACCATCACCGGTAACCCGCGGCGTCTGACGCAGTAAAGCGGCTCTGACCTTATTTCCAACCACGATAAAGCGTACTTCCTCTCCTGACAGCTGCTTCTGGACTAACACCAGGTCGGAAAAGGCGCCGGCGTCTTTGATAGCCTGAGCTAACATTACCGGATCGCTGATGTTGAGGGTCAAGCCACGCGACAAGGAGGCCGAGTTAGGTTTGACGATCAGCGGCGAATGCTGCAGTAGTTCGGCATAAAGTGAACTGTTATCAACTTGACTATCGAGGGTGGCGGTAAACGGTACCTGGGCACCGATGCGTGTCGCTAAGGCGTAGGCCAGATTCTTAAAGGTACTGACGCGTTTAGCGGTAAGGGTCATGAACGGATAAGCGATACGAGAACTTTCGGTCAACCATATCTGCCCTGAAGGCGCCGTAAACTGCGTAAAATTAGTTGTACCCAGCATGAACGAGTCGTGAGCGTAGCCCAGCTTAGCCAAGCCGTTTTTAAGCAATCCGATAGTAGGAGTTTGGGCGTTATCGTTCATAAAATAAATCGGTTCTTTAGATTCCTATTATAGCATAAACTCAAGGAGTTAACAATAAGCTGCCCGTAATTTCTTAACCTACCTGTATTATAACTTATAGATGATTTGGATCACTGGCAAAATTCACACTAGCTTCGCTGATTATCTTGCAGCTAAGGCTATTCCGTACGGTCTTATAGTCGACACTCGAGTCCGCTCGATCCCCGAGTCCGCGGCCCAGGTCGCTCAGCTCAATTTAGATAATTACGCCCTACTTTGTCAGCAGCTTTTACAGCTACCGATCCCCGATGTTTCGGCCGTGATGGTGGCCGGGTACGAGAACTACATCGTGCCGGCGGCCTACATTACCCAGGCTTATGGCATTCCCGGCCTGACGGTCACGGCCGCCCAGGCGGCTACCGACAAGACGCTGATGCGCCAGGCGTTCCAAAATTACGACCCGGACATCACGCCCAACTTTGCTGAAGTAGCCGACTGGTCGGCCGTCGAATCGTTCATGAGCTCCCACCAGTTCCCCGTCATGCTCAAACCGGCCAGCCTGATGAAGAGCTTACTGATTTCTAAAAACTCAGACTGGGCAGCGTTACGTCAGAATTTTGCAGCCTTGGCTGACGGCATTCAACAAGCCTACCAGCAACAGGCGGTCAGTCAGACCCCGAAAATGCTCATCGAGGAATTCTTAGAAGGCTCCATGCACACCGTCGCCGGTTTTGTCGATGCTGCTGGTGAAGCAGCCTTGTTACCCCAGATCGCCGACTGCCTCAGAGCCAGTGACATCGGCGTCGACGACTCGTATATCTTTAGTCGTCACCTACCTTCGCAGCTCTCGCCGGCCGATCATGACGCCGTCCTGCAGGTGGCCGCCAAAGGCATCAAGGCCCTTGGCCTGACCAGCTGTCCGGTACACGTCGAGGTCATTTTGACCGCTACCGGACCGAAGCTGATAGAAATCGGCGCCCGCAACGGCGGCTACCGACCGCTGATGTACGCTGCCGCTTACGGCATTGATATGTACCAAGGAGTTCTAGACACTGCTTATGGCCGGCCGATACGCCTAGCCAGCAACAAGGCAGCCCCGGTGATCGTGCTGGAGCTGTTCCCTGCTATCGAAGGAACGTTCAAGGAGCTGCTGAACGAAGCTGCCATAGCTAGGCTGCCTACGGTCTCGAAGCTGACCGTCCGATCTAAACCGGGGGGCTTAGTCGGCACCGCCCGGCGGGGCTTCAAGGCGTCGGTAATCATCATTCTTAGCGGCCATGATGCCGACCAGATCGCCGCCGACTACGCGCTTATTCGTGACACCGCACTAGTTATTGTCGGTATCTAGTTCAGAAGTCTAGTGTACGGCGCGGACCACGCGACTGTAGACAATATAAATTACAAAGACCACGATGGCCAAAATCGATAGCATCATCGGTATAAAACCATTTTGATCATTTTTAAGCTTATGCATGTTAAAATTCATTATAGTTACTTTAATCAAAAACAAAACAAAAAATGTCAGAAACCACTCCCCGGCCGTCAGACTCTAACCAGCATGCTCCCAGCCAGCCATGGGCAGACCCTACAACAACAGAGCAAATGGTTTACGATACTGGTTATAGACTCGCTCGCTCGATGGTCGAGAAGATTGGTTTGAGCGATGTCAATAAGCGTCTGGAAGAAGAAAATGGAAAGCTCAGCAAACTCGCCCTAGAAAACGCCGTTACCGGTCTGCCAAACAGAGCAGCTTTTATGCAAGATTTTGAGCAACGCGTCGCTGGCGGGGAAGAACTTGCCATCGCCTTCATGGATATTGACCATTTAAAAACAGTAAACGATAACTATGGGCATAAAACCGGTGATGACGTCCTACGTGGGGTGGGCAAAGTTTCCAGCGAAGTAATTAATGGAGCCGGCGGCCAGCTCAAAGCCCAGGTGCGCGAGGGTGACACTGTGTACCACCTTAGTGGCGATGAATACGCCTTTATTTTTGGCGCCGAGCAGCGCAGTGGCGAAAAACTTAGTACGGACGAAAGACTGGAAGCAATCCGAACACACTTAGTCGAAACCGTAGACCAATACGCGCGACTCTGCTTACCACCAGAGTGGAACGTTGGTGCGTCCGTTGGCATTGTGGTCCATCGGCCAGGAGACAGCTTAAAAGATACTTTGGCCGCTGCCGATGCCGAAATGTATCGTTACAAAGCTGAAAGGCATGCAGCTACTGGCACTACTCCCCGTTAGGACCAGAACGGTTTCTTGCCGCTAGCGGCGGCGTACTCCTGTAGTAATTCCTGCTGTTGTTTGCTGAGCTTGGTTGGCGTATCGACGATAATGGCCACGATCTGGGCGCCGCGGGTTGAGCCTTTCAGGTGCGGCACGCCGTGATTACTCAGTTTAAAGTCACTGCCGCTTTGGGTGCCGGCTGGGACTTTCATTCGGACAGCACCGTCGACCGTGGCGACCTCGATCTCGGCACCGAGTGCGGCCTCGACCATACTGACGTGTTCGCTACTCAGGATTAAGTCGCCTTCACGGGTAAATTGCTTGTGCGGTTTGACGCGAATATTGACGTAAAGGTCGCCCTTGGGGCCGTTGGCGATGGCTTCGCCGTGTTCGCGCAACCTGATCGTCGCGCCGTCGTCGATACCGGCTGGAATCTTCAGGGCGATGTCCTGCTGTTTAACTTTGGTACCCTTACCGTGGCAGACGCTACAGATTTTTTCTGGAACCTTGCCGCGGCCCTTACAGGTAGGACAGATTGCCGCTTGCTGGATATTACCGAATATAGTGCGCGACACGGTTACGACCTGCCCCGAGCCTTTACAAGTAGCACAGGTTTTTAGTTCGTGACCCGGCTCGACGGTGCTGCCCTGGCAGTGTTCACAGCTATCTTCCAGGTGGAGGCTCAGTTTAGATTCGGTGCCAAAAATTGCTTCCTCGAAGCTGATCTCGATGCGGGCTTCCATATCACGGCCACGGGCTTGGCGCTGTTGACCACCGCCGCCTTGGCCGCCACCAAAGAAACTGCTGAAGATATCACCGAGACCGAGGTCACCAAAGTCGAAATTAACGTTCTGACCTTGGCTACCAAAACCTTCAAAGCCACCGCCGCCACCACCGTTACCGCCGACGCCGGCGTGGCCGAACTGATCATAGCGCTGTTTTTTAGAGGGGTCTTTTAAGACTTCATAGGCTTCATTCAGTTCTTTGAACTTAGCTTCGTCGCCACCACGATCGGGGTGATGTTCGATAGCCGCCTTGCGAAAAGCCTTCTTAACCTCGTCGGCACTGGCGCTTTTAGCGACGCCTAAGACTTCATAATAATCGCGTTTAGCCATGGTTGTTCTCCTATTATCCGTTCTGACTGTTGAAGCAGTCAATAATGTGCTGTCGGGTGTAGGCGATAGTCTCGTCGGCCATGGCGGTTATGGCGTGGTTGAGGTCATCCTCGAAGTGTAGGTAGATGATCTTGGTGTCGGCGCGCTTGGCGACGTCGAGGGCCGGCAGCATGTCGGTATCGGAACTGGCGACAATGATCTCATCGATTTCTTCCAGCGTGGCAGCTAGCACGATGTCGGTCGCCAGTCGGACGTCAACGCCTTTTTCCTGCAGCACCAGCGTACTTTTGTGGCAGTACAGGCAGCGGGCGCTGGTGTGGACCTTCAGATTGCCACCTTCTATGACTTGGACCTGGCGCTTATTTAGACCTTCCGTCCAGTATTGACTCGTCTGTTTGATAGACTCGATGCGCTCACGCAGCTCGTCGGGGATATCAAAGGTAGGCAGCTGGACGTGGGAGGTGTAGTAGTTGATCTCTTGCACCGGGCGGCCGACGGCACCGTCGATCAGCGTCCGAATGTCGAATTCGAACGGCTGCTCGCTGGTACCGATCAGGCCGGCGTCTAGCAGGACATCAACCACGCGGTGTCGAAAATTTTCGCCGTCTATGAAGGTACGCATGGAGAGTGACCGCCGGCTTACTTGGATTCTTTAGGGTCAGTGTCGGCTTTGGTTTCGTCGACGACTTCGCCTTCGACCGGTTGGTCGGCCTTGGTTTCGCCTTCAGCGGCTGGTTCGGCAGCGTCGGCGGCTTGGCTTTCGTACAATTTAGCACCGATCGGCATTATTTTGTCGTTCAGCTCGCTGGCGGCTTTTTCGAGCTCGTCTTTGCCAGCTTCTTCGTTGGCGACGGCTTTTTTGGCTGCTTCGACGGCTTCGTTGAGCGTCTTCATGTCCTCTTCGGATATCTTATCCTTGCTGTCCTTGGCCATCTTTTCGGCCTGGTAGACGGTGCTATCGAGCAGATTGCGGGCTTCGACGGCACCTTTCCGGGCCTTGTCTTCGTCGGCGTGGCTTTCGGCCTCTTTGGCCATCTTATCGACGTCGTCCTTACTTAGGTTACCGGAACCGGAGATAGTGATGCTCTGTTCCTTGCCGGTGCCTTTGTCCTTGGCGGAGACGTGCAAGATACCGTTGGCGTCGATGTTAAAAGTAACCTCGATCTGCGGTACGCCACGGGGGGCCGATGGGATACCATCAAGCACGAAGCGGCCCAGGCTCTTGTTACCATCGATCATGTCGCGCTCGCCCTGGCCGACGTGGATCTCGACCTGTGGTTGATTATCAGCAGCGGTCGAAAAGACCTCTGATTTACTAGTCGGGATGGTCGAGTTGCGCTCGATCAATTTGGTCATGACGCCGCCCATGGTTTCGATACCGAGGCTCAGCGGCGTGACATCTAGCAGCAGCACGTCCTTGACGTCACCTTGCAGCACGCCACCTTGGATAGCGGCGCCGATAGCGACGACTTCGTCGGGGTTGACGCCCTTCATCGGCTCCTTACCAAAGATAGCTTTGACTTTTTCCTGGACGGCTGGCATCCGAGTCATGCCACCGACCAAGACGACGGCGTCAATGTCACTGGCTTTGAGGCCGGCGTCCTTGAGGGCCTTCTGGCAAGGGTCGGCCGTCTTGGCTATCAGGTCGCCGACCAGGCTCTCCAATTTGGCGCGCGTCAGTTTGTGTTCGAAGTGCTTAGGGCCATCGGCGTCGGCCGTCAGGAATGGTAGATTGACATTGATTTCTTGGGCGCTGGAAAGTTCGATCTTAGCTTTCTCGGCTTCGTCGCGCAGGCGCTGCATGGCGGCTTTGTCACCACTGATGTCGATGCCGTGTTCTTTTTTGAATTCGTCGGCAAAGTAGTTGACGATGACGCGGTCAAAGTCGGCGCCGCCCAGGTGGGTGTCACCGTTGGTGCTTTTGACTTCGAAGACACCGTCACCAAGCTCCAGGATCGAGACATCGAAGGTACCGCCACCAAGGTCGTAGACGGCAATCTTTTCGTCGGACTTGTCGGCCTTGTCCAAGCCGTAAGCCAGGGCGGCGGCCGTCGGCTCGTTGATGATGCGCTTGACCTCCAGACCAGCGATCTTACCGGCGTCTTTGGTGGCCTGGCGCTGGGAATCGTCAAAGTAGGCCGGTACCGTGATGACGGCTTCGGTGACTTTGTCGCCCAGGAAGGCTTCGGCGTCGCTCTTGAGCTTGCCGAGGATCATGGCACTGACTTCTTCGGAACTGTACTCTTTGTCGGCCATCTTAACTTTGACGGCGTTGCCGCTTTTAATAATCTCGTAGCCCATGAGCTTGAGGTCGCGCTGTACTTCTTCGTCGTTAAAGTTGCGACCGATAAGACGTTTGACTTCGTAAATCGTGTTTTTGCTGTTGGTAACCTGTTGGCGACGGGCCACCTGGCCGACCAAACGCTCACCATTCTTGTTGACGGCCACAACCGACGGCGTCGTACGTGCGCCTTCGCTGTTGGCGATAATTTCCGGCTTACCGGATTGCATGACGGCCATAGCCGAATTAGTTGTTCCTAAGTCGATACCAATAATCTTTGCCATAAATAATTCCTTTTGTTAACTACACTAATAGTAGGAAATTAGCACTCACATGTCAAGACTGCTAATCGTTGTATTTGTTGCTACTCCAAAGGGCTTTAAACGTCTTGCACTGGATAACATCTGAAATAAAGTACTTACTGCTGCGTAACACGGACCATGGCGTGGCGGATGACGTCGTCACCGATCTTGAAGCCCGATTGCAGTTCTTCAGAAACGATTTCTTGGGTGCCGTCGCCTTCTTCCATACTGACGGCTTCGTGGAGATGGGGGTCAAACACCTGGCCGACGCTTTCGATGCGCTCGACGCCCATGTCGGCCAACGTCTTCTCGAACTGGGCGACGACACCTTGGACACCTTTGATATATTCATTACCTTCAAGATCGGCGGGGACATGCTTAAGGGCCCGCTCAAAGTTGTCGATTACCGGTAATAGATCGTGGATGACGCTCGACTTGACCCGGGTCCGCAGATTGGTCATTTCGACCTCGTGGCGGCGGCGGAGGTTCAAAGCGTCGGCCCGTTCACGCATGAGCGCCTCAGTCAACTGGGTAACCGGCGACTCCTCCGAAGGAATAGGTTCGAGCAGATCATCAGCGTTTGATCGGGCTTGCTCAAGTAATTGGTCTTCGAGCGGTGTATCGCCCTGGGGTTGGTCGTTAGAACTATTTTTTTTGGTCATCATAATCTCCTAAATTAGCTATACAAAACTTCTTCTAATTCGCGGCCGGCGCGGGCCACCAGCGTCATGACGTCGCGGTAACTCTGGCGGGTGGGACCGAGCGTGCCGATGTAACTGCGATCGGAAAACGGGCTGCGGAAGCGGCTGATAATCAGCGTACAGCCGGCGCTGCGGCCGATCGGGTTCTCGCCACCGATATAGACGCTGAGCGGTTCGTTGGGTGCGGCTTCGCGCAGCCAGGGTTCTAAATTATCGAGTAGTTGGGCCACTTGTCTGACCTGCGTACCGTCGATAAACTCGGGCTGGCCAAAGAGGTTACTCAAACCACTCATGTACAGTTGGTTACCGATAGTAGCGAGGCCAAGATTATGTGTCAGCTCGACCAGCGTGTCGACGGTGTTACGGATAGTCCGTTCCGGGACGCCACCAACTTTGACGCGGGCAGCCAGTGCTTTTTGGGCCCGGCGGTCGGTCGGCTTTAGGGGTTCCTCGGCGGCCACGGCATTGACGTAAAATCGGTAACCCTTGTCTGTCGGCACTCGGCCAGCACTGGTATGCGGCTGGGCGATGAAGCCGTCGCGTTCCAACTCGGCCATTTCGGCGCGGATGGTGGCCGACGAAACACCGAATAATTTAGCCAATAAGCTAGAGCCGACCGGGCTGGCAACTTCGGCGTACTGTTCGACTATGGCGTTTAAGATACTCTGTTGGCGGGTAGTCATGACTAGTCCAATTACTGGGCACAGTATAGCTTGGCTGGCACTCGTTAGTCAAGAGTGCTAATAATCAGAGTTTGGCGAGGGCAGCTTGGGTATCAGCCAATAATCGTTTTGCTAAGGCCACACCTTGCGCCTGCTGGGCGGCGCTGAAGCTATTATTCTGGACTAGCTGGTGGACCTCTTCGGCGGCGTCACTTAGGTCGTCATTAATAATAATCTT
This sequence comes from Saccharimonadales bacterium (SeqCode), assembly GCA_038231175.1. GTDB lineage: Bacteria > Patescibacteriota > Saccharimonadia > Saccharimonadales > UBA4665 > UBA4729. The sequence goes on from JBBRLU010000023.1 coordinate 14,370, forward strand.
GAGCTCGCTGCTCTCTTCAATGCCGCTCGCTAAAATTCGAGCAGCGGTTTGCAGACGACGGCCGTGTTCGGCACTATCCATATGTCCACGGCTGAAGATACGGTCGTGCCAAATAGCAAAACTGGGGGGCAGCACCAGTACCGCTATCGTGTCGGGCTTCAGGCGCAGTACGTTCGAGACCCCGCCGATATCCATATCGGCAATGGCGGCCCGGTGTTCGTGACTGGCTCTTTCAAGTTCACGGATACTGATGCCCGATACCTGCTGCTCATGAATAACTTCGGCCTCAAGGAAGTTACCAGTTTTGATGTCGGCCAGCATCTCGGCCTCGTCGCGGAAGAAATACTCACGACCGTCCTGCTCTAAGATACCGTTATTCTGGCGAGGCGGCCGCGTAGTATCAGAAACGATGAAATTGTACTCATTCGTCCTGAGCAGTTCGTTAATAATCGTGTTACGGCCACTGGCGGTCGGTGCGGTCAAAACTACCAAGCGCGCTCTTTTAAGGACCTTCAGGGCGTGGTCGGACAGCTGGTAATCTTTCAGGGCGGCGTGAAAGTCATCGATGAACTTTAGTTCTGGCATTCACTATGTATAGCGGGTTTACAGACATGTTGCAAATCGCAGCCCTGCTTTTGTTAATCGGTAGCCGAAAAGATACGGGTTCTGAGTGCGATTAATCGTACGAAGATAACGTGGACGTGGACGGCTGCAGCAACCAGCAGCAAGCTCAGGCCCAGGTGCCCCAAACTACCGACAGCGATGATCCGCGGCAGAATCGTCTTAAACAGAAGGGCACAGTAGATCAACCAGCCGAAGAATGCTACTAAGCGCAGCCCGAAACTCAGTAACAGCGATTCTATGAGGCTATCGCGGCGGACATTAGCGTAAGTGAAGGTCTTTTCAAGGTCAGCCGTGTTGCTGATAGCAACGTACAGTCGCACCGCTATCAGATACACCAATGCGCCCACGACCGACCAGAACAGTAGCAACGGTAAATTACTAAGTAGCGTATTTCGGGCCAACACGTCGGTTAGGCGATGGTAGATAGGTCCAAGTATGTAGTTGAGACCATGCAGCCCTTCAGCTAGTGCACCATTAGTACCCTGGGTTCGGACGTAGGCCGAAACTATGACACCAAGGGCTAGAACGATAGTTACGACTGCACTCAGCGCCGAAGGTGTTATCAGTAAGAATAGTGATTTATGTCTGTGCATCGTTGTATTTTTATAACTATCCGTATTGTAAAACTTTCCGTAGTCGAAATCAAATGTTTGACATAAGCACTATCGAATTTGGTTTGTGTAGTGGATAAGACTACATTGCGTAGTATTAAGCCTTGACGACACCTGCTGCACTATATATAGTCACGATTAATACTAAAAAATTAAAAAGAAAACATATGAAACTAAAAAAATTAAACGTCCGCGGATTCTCACATCACTTCGTTATGGCATTCGTCATTGTGGGCACGGCTATCGGTGGCGTCGGCTATTTGGTCGCCAGTCATGCCCAAGTACCTTACCGAAATAGCTATAGCTGCCCAAGTCAGCCGCAGATCAGTACCAGTACCGCATCTGCAAGCCCGACCTGTACTAAGTACGTCCAAACGGTTGTCGGAGTCACGGCCGACGGTAGTTTCGGCCCAATCACCAAACTGGCAGTTCAGAAATTTCAGTTTGCAAATCATGTTGCCAACTCCAGCTGTGGCACAACCCCTACTTCGTGTGATGGTATAGTTGGCTCTTATACGTGGGCCAAACTTGTCGCTTTAAATGCAGCCAAGATCGCGGCCGCCCAGACTTCACCAGTTAAGGCGCCTATTGCCGTGGCCCCAAAGCCCGCACTAGCAGCTGAAACCGCGGCTTGCGTAAAGTCGTTCGGTACCGGCTACATCTACAATGTCGGTATTAAGCGCTGCGTCGTCGCTGTCCGGCCAACCTCCTGCCCAGCTGGCACGGTTCTGAAGTCCATAGAAGTAGCTACAATCAAGTATTACTTCTGCGCTAGTGCACCTACATCCACCACGCCGATCGCTGCAGTTCCAGTTAATACTGCAGATTGTGTCAAGATCTACGGTGCTGGATTCTTCTATGTCAGCGATGATAAGCGCTGTACTTCTTTGGCCAAGCCGACCACTTGCCCTACAGGCACAATCGTCACTCCAATCCCTGGCAACGCCGTTACGTTCTATTACTGCGCTAAGACTGCACCCGTTGCGGCCACAGCTAGTCCACTTGTAAGTTGTACCTACTACGTAGGTGTAAACGAAACTAAAACTACCAAATCTACCAGCAAGACCGCTTGCGATAACATCCATAAAAGCCAGGTTAGCTGGAAG
>JBBRLU010000024.1:0-15306 GCA_038231175.1 Saccharimonadales bacterium (SeqCode)
CTATTTTTATTGGTGCGGGTCAGGGGACTCTAACCCCTGGCCTCGTCCTTGGCAAGGACGCGCTCTAAACAACTGAGCTAGACCCGCAAAATTGTTACCGACCCATAGTAACCTAACAGATGAAGAAAATCAATTATTGGCCGATGTGAGTGCCCGTATCAGGCAAAATCTGACGCTGCCGCTTCGAGCGCGATAGCCGCGCCATCGGACGCCCGATCAGCTGCGATATAGGTTGCCACGTCCAGAGTTTCCTGGACTGAATTCCCCATTGCTACCCCGACACCGGCGGCACCGACGATCACGGCGTCGTTATGGCCGTCACCGACTGCCATCAGGGCATCGACGCTGATCCCTTGGTACTCGGCTATAAAATGAAGGGCGTCTTTTTTATTACCTTTTTGGTGTACAAAGAAGGCATCGTAGGTCTTGGTGCCATCCGGCTGTGGCCACTCGTGGGCGATTACCACCGCCAGGTTTTTGTCGGCCGACTGTGCAACCTGCTGACGCATCTGGGCTACCTGCTGGTCACTGACATCGTGCGACACGATCATAAACGGCTTAATGAATTTGTAGTCCGGCACAACCTGGCGCGGACTTTGTTTGTTCCATATGTCTAATTGTTTACTATACTGCCCTGGCTTGTCCTGGCTTGGAAAGTAATCGACGCCGTCGTCGTTGATCCAGTACTCGGCGCCGATACTTTCGATGAACGACACTAACTCGGCACAGCTAGCTGGGGTGATACCGAACTCGGCAATAACGGCTTTAGTTTTACTGTCGATAATTTGCGCCCCGTTACACAGGATAGTCAGACCTTCTGCCTGGATATAGTCTAAGATATGCTCGGCTTTGGACAGCGGCCGTGCCGAGGCCAGGCCGACGGTAATCTTGCCGCGTACGCCGTGTACAGCCTGCTTGAAACGCTCGCTCGGTAGGTCCGACGAATCATTCGGCACCAAGGTATTATCGATATCAAAGACAGCCGCCTTGATGCTCGGTGGGTTCGGTTGGAAGCGGGGGCCGGGAGTTAGTTGTGTCATCAAACTCTGACCGTTAGGACGGAGATCGAAGTTGCTGGCGGTTGCAGTCCGCCTAGCTCTCGTTTCTCAGGGTCTAACGACAGCAACAAGACCGTGCGACCGGTCTCTAGCACGCCACGCCCGATTGATGAGGTAAGTTCTTGGCCATGTCCTTGGCCAGGAATTCGTAGCCCATCTGCTTCCCGGCCGCTACCGATCACGATGACGTTAGTCGGCCCAGATTTAAGACCGTCAGGATTAGTTTGCTCGAGCATACAAGTCGGTAGTGCACCTGGATTTAAGACTAAAAAGACATTGGTGCAGGCTTCCTCGCCGCTGCCGGTAATCACCTGGAATCTTTCGCCTCGTTGCAGATCTACCAGCGCTAACTTTTCGTTAGTCATAATGATGTGTCCCTGTCTAGATAGTTATCTAATTATGCGCGAGACGGCAGACCTTTGCAAACGTAACCTATATAAAAAGCGCCCGGTTGCTGTAAGGCAAGGACGCTTTTGAAATATATCCGAAGCTGGTGGCTCCTCCCAGACTCGAACTGGGGACACGTGGCTCTTCAAGCCACTGCTCTACCAACTGAGCTAAAGAGCCGTACAGGTTAACTTATGCTATTTTACAGATGAAAGTCGGTTTAGGCAACTGTTTGGCCGCTTAATTGACAACCGTACCGAACAGTCGACCGATGCCGTAGGTGACGGCCATGGCGACGGCTCCGCCGATGACGACGCGGAGGATAGCTCGGCGCCGCGAGGCACCGCCGACGGTGGCACTGGCGTAGCCGGTAATTGATAGGGCGATTAATACGGCGACGAACGTTACTTCCAAACGTAGCAGGTGGCCAGCCACATTCAGGATCGCAATCAGCGGTATGACACCACCGACGCTAAAGGCTAGCATTGAAGCCAGGGCGGCGTGGGTCGGACTGTTAAGATCGTCCTCATTGATACCATCAGCCTCAAGGTGTGCCCGGACCGGGTCGTGGGCCGTCAGTTCAGTGGCAACCAGACGGGCGGTCGTCTGACTCATGCCTTTGGCCTGGTACATGCCGACTAACTGCTCAAACTCTTCCTCAGGGTGGGCTTTGAGGCGCCGTTTCTCGGCTTTGATGTAGGCTTTTTCGGTGTCGCTCTGGCTTGATACCGAAACATACTCGCCGACCGCCATCGACATGGCACCAGCCACTAAGCCGGCTATGCCAGCAGTAAAAATAGCGCTGCGACTACTAGTGACGCCGGCAACGCCGAGGACGATGCTGGAGACAGAGACGATACCATCGTTAGCGCCGAGTACGGCGGCCCGCAACCAGTTGGATTTAGCATTAGAAATGGCCTTGGTGTCGACCATCAGGTAGTCCGCTTGGGAAAGCGGTCCTTGTCGCGGGTCTGGGCCTTAGTGATGGACTTGCGAACAGCGTCGTCCAAACTAATACCTTTGCTGTTGGCCAGGCAGATCAGATCGAACAGGATGTCACCCATCTCGCCTTCGATGTCATCCGGTTCTTCGCTCGCCTTTTTAATCTTGTCACCATGCTCATGGTTGAGGGCGCGGCCGAGCTCGCCGACCTCTTCGACTAGCCGCGCGAATTGCGACCAGATGCTCCAGTAGGGCTTTTCGTATGCCTGCAGAAAATCGTCGACTTCTTGCTGGTAATCTGCGAAGCCGCTCATCAAACCTTTTCTTTACTCATGAAATCCTTAACGCTGGCTACCGTGTCCATGAACTGCGCCGGGAAGATGATGGTGCTGTTCTTTTCAACGGCGATGTCGCTTAACACCTGCAAGTTACGTAACTGCAGGGCGATCGGGTGGGCGGCGATGATGTCGGCAGCTTCGCCGAGCTTGGCGGCACTGAGTTGTTCACCTTCGGCAGCGATAATCTTGGCCCGCTTCTCACGCTCGGCCTCGGCCTGCTTACTCATAGCCCGTTGCATGCTTTCGGGTAATTGGATGTCTTTGAGCTCGACGGTACTGACAAAAATGCCCCACTTCTCAGTCGAAACTTCCAATATAGCTTTGATCTTCTCGTTAATAGATGTGGTTTCGCCTAAGACTTGGTCTAAGCTGCTCTGGCCAACAATATTTCGGACGGTCGTCTGAGCAATTTGGTAGACGGCAGAGATAACGTTCTCGATTTCGACAATCGACTTGATCGGGTCCTGCACCTGGTAGTAGGCGACGGCCGAGACGCTGATCGAGACGTTGTCCTGGGTGATGATCTGCTGCGACTCGATCGGCAGCGTAATGATACGCAATGGAACCTTCCGCATCTGATCGACGATCGGGATGATTAGGCGTAGACCGGGCTCTTTAACGTTCGGTTGTACCTGTCCTAAGCGGAAGACGACACCGCGCTCGTATTGGTTAATGATCCGCACGCCGTTGGCGACGATGATCAGGATAATGATAATAAGAATAATTGCTACTGCGCCCATGATAGCCTCCGGGGTTAATTGATATATTTATTCTAATCTCTTATCCGGCCCCTGGCAAACAGATAATAAATTTACAGAATAGTTTTTTTAGTATATAGTAGGGTTATGGTAAAAAACGAGTTATTTTCCGATTCCGAAATTGGCCCAGCCGCTAGCTACATCTTAGACATTGAGACAGCAGCGACGACCAGCAATCTTGCAGAATACATCCGCACCGCTGGTGTCACAAAAGAAGACGTCGTTAATTTTGTAAGGTTAACGACCTCTCCAGAAGATTCCGCCAAGCTCGTTCCCCGGGCCGACACCCTCTGGAGCGGACTGATCGCACTCAAACCAGCCGAGGCCGATTTCTTTATCCCTATCCCCCCTCGCTTAGGCAAAATTACCGACATTATGGGCAACTACCTATCACTTCAGGGCAATGTCCGTAATTTAAGTGCTGCAACCTATTTAGGGCCCAGCTGGAACGACAAACTGGTTACTTACTGCATAGCCTTTACGACCCACAAAACTGAAGAGCTTACCCACGCCTACTCGTTACTAAAGTAACACTTAGCCAGTTACGTCACTCACATTAACACCGACGTAACGGATAAGATTACGCACGCCCTTGGCTTCATCTTTGTAAGTTGTGCCCTGGTTATCAATTAGTAGCGGCTTGAAAGCTCGGGCAAAATCAGCTGCTGCCTTAGTATCAAAAAAGCGTTTTTGGATACCATCAACTGCAAAAAAGTCTGGCTCGAGTTGATCGCCCTGGCGATACTCAGGGTCGTCAGTCGAATTTGTTAAACAAGCCAATATACCGCCCGGTTTAAGCACTCGGTAGATCTCTCCAAAAAGCTGCTCGGTCGTTTTGTAGTCGAAATAATGCAGTGATAAGTGGGCGTATACGACATCGAAAGAGGCATCTTCAAATGGTAATGACTGTTGCAGATCAACAAACTGGACTTCATAAGATCCGTCGTTCAGCTGATCTAACATGGTCGTGGTGAAATCGGTCGCCGTGACCTGATAGCCTAAGCCGGCAAAGTAAGCACTGTCCTGACCAACACCGGCCCCTAGCTCGAGGAGTTTTCCCGCCGAAGGCATAAACGTTGCTGCGGTTTGCGCAAAAAGCGAAGGCTTACCGGCCCAGTTCTGCTGAGCATAAAGCTTCTCTAATTTATTTGCCCAAAAGTCTTGAAACATGGGAGGCTAATCGAGCGACCATTCAAAGGCGTCGGCTGCAATCGCAACTATTTGGGTGAGTTCGGCTATCTTAGCTGGATTGTCAACATTTACAGCTAGATTTGGTTCTAAAAAAGTAAGCTCCACCTCATCGTTATGGTCGAGCCAACCGAGCACCGTTCGGCCGTTGCCAACAATTCGTCCAATCTGGATATATTCTCCCGAGTCCGGTCCGAAAGCAAAGCTGTAGACCGGTTCATCCTGGTCGGCTGGTACCGCCTCGCCACGTATGACAGTTACAGATTGGCCGTTGTTTCGAAGCACCTTAGTGTAACCCGGCATTCGTGGCATGTTTCTGTCATTCAGCCATGACAGATACGTAGCTAAACTAGGCACTTTTTCATGAACTCGGTGGGCATCATAAAACTTCTCGGCGTCTGAGCCGCTGACAACAAGCCTGGATGCTTCCAGACTGGCGTCAAGAAGTGCTCTGGGGCGAGTGTTTAATCGGGTGTTCATAATAATAAATTAAACTAGGTGATGTGGTGGGCGCTGAGGGGCTCGAACCCCCGACCCCCTGTGTGTAAAACAGGTGCTCTAGCCAACTGAGCTAAGCGCCCACATCTATAATGTGTCTATAGCGACTGCCAGATAATAACACGGTTTTTATTACAATACCAGGATGACCTAAAGTTAAAGATTAGTTAATCTTTGCCGAGTATGCTGAAAATATGACCCGTTACGCCTACCGCAAAACCTACTCTTGGACTCCCGATATAGCCTACGTTATTGGCTTGATCGCTAGTGATGGCTCACTTTCCAAAGATGGCCGACACATCTCGTTTACTAGTAAGGATGAGCAGCTTGCAGTCTTGTATCGCAATATTATCAGACCTAAGGCCCTACTTGCGAGAAAAGGTTCAGGCAGTCGGCATGAGAAGCTTTATTATTTGGTTCAATTTAGTGATACAAGTTTTTACGATTTTCTGATATGTGTTGGCCTGACGCCGAACAAAAGTTTGACTATACCTGCGCTTGATATACCCAAGCAATACTTTGCGGATTTTTTACGTGGTGAGTTTGATGGCGACGGCTGTATTTATGGTTATCAGGATAATCGGTGGCGCAGTAGCTATATGTACTACACGAGTTTTGCCTCAGCAAGCCCTGCCTTCTTGGATTATTTGAGGGAGACTATATCATCGGAAATTCCTGGAATAGGCATTGGCACGCTTAGGCGAGGCGGAGGATGCTATCAATTAAGTTACGCTAAGCGCGACAGTGATTTACTTTTTATTTACATGTACTATCACGAGAATCTTCCACATCTCGTTCGAAAACACGCCCGCTATCTTGAATTATTCGCATTAAATCCGTATGCTGGTAAAGAGTAATCTGCGGACTTGGTGAAATTTGGTAAACACGCAGTCTTGAGGTGACTGTGCCGCAAGGCGTGGAGGTTCAAGTCCTCTCGTCCGCACCAAATAAGATAACTGAGGCGCTCGAACAGGTTCGGGCGCTTTTTCGTTTATACTCCAGCGCCAACCAATTTTTTCGGGTTCAAGTCCCATAAATCGTTAGTGAATCATATCATTGTAACTTTATAGTGTTAGTGTTATGCTTATAAAGTTATGACCTATTTGCAGCAACTACAATCTATCCTTAGGGCCAGTGACTGGTCACAAGAGCAGCTAGCTCAGAAACTTGGCGTCTCGTTTGCGACGGTCAACGCCTGGTTACGAGAACGATCAAAGCCGCGTAAGACCGCTTTACTGAACATCGGACGGCTGTACCTACAAATTATCGGCAGCGAAATAGTTGAGCCAATTCACTTAACCGCCACGAAAAAGGTCGCCCTGCAACACAAGTTGTCTGTTGTGAGCATCACCGAAAACAGGCAGGTTCTAGATTCCCTGACGCTCTACTTGACCTACCACACAAATACTATCGAAGGCAGTACTATGACCCTGTCAGATGTTGAAGATGTTATCTTCTCGCATAAGGTTCTGTCCAATAGAACGGTTATTGAACAGACCGAAGCCCGTAATCACCAAGCGGCACTTAACTGGGTGCTCGATTGCCTGCAAACAAATGTTAGCATAGCAATTGATGAGAGCTTTATACTCGGCATACATCTACGGCTCATGAACGGCATTGTCGGCGACGCCGGCCAATATCGTCAACATGGAGTGCGCATTATGGGTTCGCGCACGGCGGTCGCTAACTGGCTTAAGGTACCGACGCTCATGGATGAGCTTGCCGCGGTTATGAATAAAGCTGACACTGACGTCCTGGGCTTACTAGCCAGGACACATGCTGATTTCGAAAAGATCCACCCCTTTAGTGATGGTAATGGTCGAACCGGCCGATTATTACTTTTAGTTATTGCCCTCAGAGCCAACCTGACGCCGCCCATCGTTATTAAAGAGCGCAAGTATGCATACTACAAGTATCTGGAGATTGCCCAGACCCAGCAAGACTATGCTCCGCTTGAGCTGTTTATGGCCGAATCGGTCATTGCTGCTGCTGAAATTCTAGACTCAGCAGGAAACTGATCCGACCAATTGGTGTTGCGACAGACGTTAGCTGCGCGGCAGGTGGTTGTAGATGTGGCCGAGACCAAAATCGCTGCGGACTAGTTTTTTGAGGTCTTCCTGGGTCGTTCCAAGCTTGACGCCCGGGTTCAGGATACTGTAAGGGTCAAAGATCTGTTTGACGCGCGTGAACAGAGCGTAGGCATCGGCACCGTATTGTTTCTCGACGTAGGGCGCGCGCAGACGGCCGTCGTTGCGCTCGCCGCTGATGCTGCCACCTAGGCTGATCACGAATGTGTAATAGTCGTCCATCAGACGGAAGGCTTTTTGGCGGTCGCCGACTTGCGACAAATCCAAGACCGGCTGGAATTGGAGATTAGCTTCGCCGATATGACCCCACAAGGCCGGCACGATGCCGAGTTTTTTGCAGATAGCGTACGTACCTTCGATATACTCGCGGAGACGTTCTAGGGGCACGATGGCGTCGTCGACAATCGGTAAGGCCCGGCCCGCTTGGTCGCTGCGAGTTAACAATGTCCCCGTAGACTGGCGCACCTTGAGGATAGCTTGTTGCTGGTCAGGCTCGGTCTCGGTCTGCAGGCTCGAGGCAAATTTCTCAAGGATCTTAGCAGCCCGTTTGACGTTCTTTTTTTGCTGGCGGTCATTGAGGGCATCAAATTCGATAAACAGGATTATCGGCGGATACGGCGCCGGTACGATGCCCTTCAACAGGTTGGGATTGAGTTCGGCAACTTGGGTCAGCACTTGAGCGTCAATCATTTCTAGCAGGCTTGGCTGGTCGGACTGGGCCCGCAACTCCTGGACCGCTTGCTGGGCGTTCTCTAGGCTGTCGAAGGCGGCCATCATTAGCGTCGTCTGGGGGTTGAGCGGTTCGGTGTTTAAGGTCGCTTCGGTAATGATGGCTAGTGTTCCCTGGCTACCGACCAGCAAAGGCGTCAGGTCGAAGGAACCATCGCGGCGTTTGATATCCAGCAGGTTATAGCCGGCGTTGTTCTTAGTGACGTTGCGCCCCATGGTAGCCAGTACCTCACGAGCCTCTTCCAGCAGCGTGTCGACAGCCCGGTACAGTTCGCCTTCAAAGGTAGCCAGGCCGAGTTTACGACCGAATTCACGCTTACTCAGGCGGCCGGTCTCAATCACTTCGCCATTAGCCAGCACCGCCCGGACGCTGGTGACGTAACGCCGCGTATCGCCGTATTTGACGGATTTTTCGCCACTGGCGTTATTGGCGATGGCGCCGCCGACGGTCGAATACTCTAGAGAAGCTGGGTATGGCGGGAGGAAACGGCCATGGGTCTGCAGCGTCTGCTGTAATTTACCGTAATTGATACCGGCCTCGATGGTGACGGCCCCGGATTTGGTATCGAGTTCTAAAATCCGGTTCAGATGAGCCGGGAATACCAGCATGATACCGCTACCTAGACTGGCACCAGCCTGATCACTACCGGCACCGCGGGCGGTAATCGGGATGACCCGGCCGCGCTCGGCCAGCTGCCAGGTAAAGCGGGCGGTCTTGCGGACATCGTTTTCATTACGCGGATACACTACCAAGGCCGGTGGCAGGGCCATGATGCTGGCATCGGTAGCAAAATAGCGCCGAGCGTCGGTACTGGTCATGACTTCGCCGACTAAATGTTCTTGCAGATAATGGGCAATTTTACTCATGCGCTGATTTTCCCCTAGAATATGTCTTTTTGTACTACACCAAATATAGCATATCCGGACGGTGCGTGCTTATGGTTAGGCGTGGTTAATAGCTTCGAGCCTGGAAATGCGTCCTTCATGGTCAGTCTGCTGTCGACTAATATCGGTCACCACTTTTTTGATAACCTTAACGTCATTTTTGACGTCCTCCATTTCAGTTGCCTTGGCTAGCGTCCCCATATTGCCTTGAAGCTGCGCAACTAACTCGATGACCGCTCTGAATTGGTCACGAATTTCTTTTGATAAGATGTCGGTGTAGTTATTTAGTCTTGCCATTACATAGATTATAAAACTTCAATTGGCAAAAGTCCTTAACTTTTCATTAAATTTAATGATTTCGTTTTTTAAATTGTATGTAAAGCGGGTCTGGACGAGAGGACTACCGGCCTGGCGGCCTCCGCCACTGCGGCGTGCTCGGAATACATTCCTGCGCTCGTCCTCGTTCTGCGAACCTCGGCTGCTTTGCAGCGAGGTTCTAAAATCCTGCACATCGGACCAAGAAAAAAGGACCAGCTTTACTGATCCTTTTTTCTTGGTGCGGACGAGAGGACTTGAACCTCCACGTCTTGCGACACTAGTACCTGAAACTAGCGCGTCTACCAATTCCGCCACGTCCGCGTGTGTCTAACGGGCGTATTTTACAGTATGTCCGGCCTTTGAACAAGGCGCGGGCTTAAGAATTGGTAACTTTGGCTTCGCGGATCATCCAGTTTTGGACATTATTAAATCTATCAGTGGGATTATTGACGGTCCGGTCATCCAAACCGTTGATGGTGCCGTGCGTCAGGTACAGGACGCGTGGCTGATACAGCCCGAGGGCCGGTGCGTCTTGTTGCCAGGCCTGCAGAAAGGGTCGATATTTTAGCGTTCGCAAAGCTGGGTCTAGGCGGGTGCGCCCAGACTCCAGGGCGGCGTCGGCTGTGGCGTTCTTATACTCTGACAGGTTAAGGCGGTTGCTGGAGCGGACGTCGGCCTGCGAGCTATCCCAGTAGACGAAGACGTCGGGGTCAGAACCGATTGATACGCCGTACAGCACCATGTCGTAGTCGTGGTAGGCCAGCGTATTTTGGAAGTTTTGGACGCTCTGCAGCCGGACATTGATCTGTACCCCGAGTTGTTTCCACTGTTGTTGGAGCTGGCTGGTGACGCGACGGTTTTCGGGAATGTCGGTGGCGACTAGGCTGAAGACTAACGGTACTTTATTTTTGACCCGGACCCCGGTGCGGCCTGGTAGCCAACCGTCGGCGTCTAGGGCTGTCTTGGCCGCTGCTAAGTCGAATTTAGCTTGTGTCAGACCGGAGTCGTAGGCTAATTGGCCCTGTAGTAACGGCTCGCGGACCGGCCTGGTCGGATATGGTAAGTGTTTGATGATAGCAGCTTGGTCGGCCGCCTGCACTAATGCCTGACGGACCTTGACGTTAGCTAGAGCCGGCTGCGAAGCCTTAAAGAAGACGTAGGTTCCAGCCGTCAATAAGAAGTTGTGGGTCGTGATATCGCTTAACTGGGTGACAGAGGCCGGTGTACTCGTCAAACCGGACAGACCAGTCAGAGCCCCGCCCCGGAAGTCCTTTACCAACCGTTGCTGATCGGCGTAGGCATGGACAATGAAGTGATCGAGCTGCGGCCGACCGCCATGGTATCTGTCGAAGGGCAGGAAATCGAGCTGCTCTTCGGCGTTGCCAGGGTCATTACCACTGACCTGAATGGCGCGCCAGGTAAACGGCCCGGCACCGACCGGATTGATGGTGTTAAAATCGGCCGTCCGCAGCTCGGTCGCCGCCTTACGAGCCAACAGATGGGCTGGCACGATGCCGTTGGTCATAGTGTTCGGAAATGACGCTAACGGGCCCGGCAAGCTGAAGACGACGGTGCTAGGGTCGGGCGTGGTCACGGTAATACCCTGCCAACTGGAGCGCAGCGGCGACTGGGCATCAGGATTTTGAATGGCTTGATAGGTAAACAGCACATCGGCGCTAGTCAACGGCTGGCCGTCGTGCCAGGTCAGCTTTGGACGCAGGTGCACCGTATAGATGGTCCCGGTCGGATTGACGTCATAGCGGCTGGCCAGGTCGCCGACCAGTTTGTTGTGACTGTCATGGCTGAATAGACTGGCGAACAGCAGTTTGGACACCGAAGCATCGACGTCGCTGGTGGCATACAAGGGGTTAGCGGTACTGAAAGTTCCCAAGATTCCTTCGCGGTAAGTACCACCGGCCACCGGCTGCAGCTTCTGATAATAATGAGTCAGGTTGAAGCCCTGGTAGACGAGGCCGATGAACAGTACCAGCAGCAAGGCCATCCAGCCGACGACAAAGCGGCGGACCGGCGGCAACCGGTCGAGCCGTTTTAAGACGTAGCGCTCAAACGACTGTTCGGCCTGTTTACCGAGGCCGCCAGCCTGTTGTTGGCGTTCTTTTAGCCCTCGCCGAAAGCGCAATTTTAAAAAGCGACCACGCTGCATATGATTATTTGACGATGATACCTAAGATCAGCGACACCGAAAAGACGATAGCACTGATGATCGTCAGCTGAAAAATAGTCTTGTCGGTACCACGACGGGTAGTGTTGACTTCACCGGCGCCACCGAGTCCGGCACCCAGCGAGGCACCCCGGGTCTGAACGAGGATTAACAATGTCATGAATAACATTGAGGCGATGGTAATGTAGTTAAAAATGCTCATGCGGGTTTCCGTCTTTCTTCTAAAATAGCTGTTACTAGATAGTTTACCAGTCCGATCACCATACCGGCAAACACGGCCGCCCAGAAGTTGGTGATATGGAGCGGACCGTACAACTTGCTGGCGATAAAAACCGTCAGCCCATTGATGATGATCATGAACAATCCTAGGCTGAAAAGAATGGCCGGCAGCGACAAGATTATCAGTATTGGTTTTAGAAATACGTTGATGACCGCCAGGATCAAGCCGGCGATGATGATGACTTTGAACTTACTATCATAGGTAATGCTGGAACCCAGTAGGCCGGCGGCGATCCAGAGGCCGAGGCTACAGACCAACCAGCGGGTCAAAAAGCTGTAAAAAGGGCGCTGCATAGCTCTAGTATAGCAAAATTACCACTGTTGTAGTGCTTATGCTAGTCGGCTGGGCAGTTTCTTGCTGAGGATGCTGATGCCGCGCCCGGTAATCAGGACGTCGTCCTCGATCCGGACACCGATTCCTTCTTCGGATATATAGATACCCGGCTCGACGGTAATGATCATGCCGGCAGCCAACGGCAGGTCGTAGTCACCGGCGTCGTGGACGTTAAGCCCCAGAAAGTGTGAGGCGGCGTGCGGGTAGTAGTGACGGACGGCATCGTGACTGATTTCGGTTATCAGCTGCAGCTCGATTAATTTTTGACCGGTGTAGGTTTCTATCTGCTGCTCGTAGTCGCTCAGTAAGACGCCCGGTTTTAATATGCTAAAAGCATACTGTTGGATATCGGCGACGGCTTCGTGAACGGCGCGGGCGCGGGCGCTAGGCGTGCCACGACAGACGGTGCGGGTAATATCGGCGGCGTAGTGCTCGACCTCGGCCCCGACGTCGATCACCACCAGCTCGTCGGCTTTGAAGGCGCTGTTATTAGCGACGTTATGCAGCGTGCAGGCCCGCTCACCGCCAGCCACGATCGGCTCGAAGGCGTGACCGCTGGCGCCGCGACCCCGGAAGCCACGACTGATTTCAGCTTCCAGCTGATATTCATACTGGCGTTCGGCTAGCTGGGCCGGCTTGATAACGGCCTTGATGGTGGCGGTCGTAATGTCGATAGCCGCTTGGATGGCGGCCAGCTCCGGCACCTGTTTGATCATGCGTAATCGGACGATGCTGATCGCAATGTCGGTTAATTTCAGATCGGCGACAGTAGTTTCCAGTTGCTCTACCAGCCGAGCCCGAGCCGGATTAGCGTACAGGCCGTAACGCTCGATATAGCTCGGCGCAGCGGCCACGGTGGCGACCTGTTGGGTCGTCTGCAATCGATCGCTAAGGCGCGCCCAGCCGGCTGTCGTTTCAAACATCAAGCTGATACCCGAACGCTGCGTCAGGGCCTGGTCGTCGACGGCACCGTCAAAGGCCGTGCGGCTGGCGTCGCGCGGTGGCACAATCAAATACTCGTCGTCAACGTCGATGACCAGTAACAAGTCCGGCTCATCGATACCGGTCAGGTACCAGAAGTTAGCATCCTGGCAGAAACTGTAGCTGCTATCGCCGCCACGCTGCAGTAGGCCGTTAGCGGCAATCACGATCGGACCAGCCAAGCCGACTTCAGCCGCCAGCCGACGGCGATTACCTATAAAGAAGTCAGCACTAAAGAACGACGGTTTAGAAGGGGTCATAGGTAGCAGTAGTATAGCAAAGTCAGACCGACTGTTGCCGGTTTTATTTATTAGCCGTCAGTTTGTCGTGTAAATAGCGGCAGACGACAGCCGCTTTGGCCTTACCGATGGCCGCGGCAATATCAGCTTCCGGTGCTTCAATCACGCCTTTGACCGAGCCGAACGTGCGCAGTAACTTCTTCTTAGTAGCCGCGCCGATACCAGGAATTTCTTCTAAGATCGAGACCGTCTGACGCTTTTGCTTGAGCGTGCTGTGGTAGCTGACCGCGAAGCGGTGGCTCTCATCACGGATCCGCTGTAATAGCTTTATGACATTGGTCGTGTGCGGCAAATTGAGCAGTATGAAATCATCAGTTTCAGTCATAAAACCGTTTAATTTATGGAGTACTTCGTGATTCAGTTCAACGTTGGAACGCCCTTTCTGGATGACGATCTGTTCTTCGCGCTTGGCTAGACCGATAAACGGTAAAGTCTGGCAGCCTTGCTCATCACGGGCAGCGGTGGCGGCGTCGAGCTGGCCCTTACCGCCGTCAATCAGGACTAAACTCGGCTTACCCCAAGCTGCTATATTCTTGACGCTCAGCCGCCGCTTGAGCGTCTCGTTCATGTTATAGAAATCGTTATTGTGATTGATCTTAGTCTTGAATTTCCGGTACTCACTCTTGTCACTGACGCCGTTAGTAAAGACGACCATGCTAGCCACCACATCGGTACCCTGCATGTGGCTGATGTCGTAGCCCTCTATACGCTTTGGGAATTTATCCAGACCCAGCAGATCGACCAATTCATTAAGTGCGTGATCCTTGCTGATGTCCATGAATTCCTTGTCAGAAAAGATGACCTGCTGGTTCAGTTTACGCAGACTGAACAATTGATTGCGCAGTTTAGCGGCCAGCTCAAAATCCTGGACTTTAGCGGCTTTCTGCATGTCGCGTTCCAGTTCCTTTTCAATCGTTTGGCGCTTACCTTCAATGACGGCTATCAGCTTGCGCAGGTTACCGCGGTAGGCCTCGAGTGTCGTTCGGCCTTCTTCCAGACCGGGGTCGAGCCCAAGATGATACTGCAGCGTCGCCCGCTTCTGACCGGCTAGCTGCCGGGTGGCATACGGAAAGACGCGGCGCAGTAACTTAAGGGCCTGGCGAATCGTCATCGTACTACTGTACGGTCCGAAGTAACGGGCGCCGTCGTCGAGCGGCCGGCGAGTGGTCGAAACCGTCGGGTAGCTGCTGTCGTAGTCGATGCGAATGTAGCTCATCGACTTATCATCGCGTAGCAGTATGTTATAACGCGGCATGTAGCGTCGGATCATTTCGGCTTCTAAAAATAAGGCTTCGATTTCACTATCGACAACCATCCAGTCACGGTCGGCAATGTCGCGCACCAAAGCTTCGGTCTTCGGGTCGCGAGTTCGTGATTTCTGAAAGTACTGACGCACCCGGTTATTTAAAACCGCCGCCTTGCCGACATAGATAATCGCTCCCGTAGCGTCCTTATGAAAATAAACTCCGGGTGCTTTAGGTAACTCGGTTAATTTGGTTAGAATTTTTTGTGGAGTATCCATCTTTTTATTTTACCACTACATCAACGGGAACGCCGATGCCGGACTCTAGCATCTGACACCGTCAGCCGTTTGTAATAGTCCCGGTCTTTGGCTTGGATAATTTCGATAGATTCATCAGTGCCGTCATAGGGCGGCGCATAATTACTGTCGCCCGGTTGTCGAGGTGGCAGACAGGATTCACGATCGATTAGGACCGATGCAATCTTAACAGCGTCATGCGATTGGAGAGTGACTCCAAAAAAATCGTCCATATTAAGAAGATAGGCGATTCGTTCAGCCCGAAGGTACTTGGTAGTGTGCTCGGCGGGTAGATTCCTGGCAGGAACAGCTTCTAGATCATACGGACCAAAATTCAGGTTTAATGCCTTTACAGTGGCGTCTAATCCGCGTTTGTCAGGCCCAACTGCCGCGGTGAAGATTGTTTCGACGAGTTAGCCGGCAGCGGCAGCGTCGATTGGATTAATAGTTAATTTATTGGGTTCTGACATAAACGCATATTTACTGGTAATGAGGGAATAGCC
>JBBRLU010000025.1:0-12263 GCA_038231175.1 Saccharimonadales bacterium (SeqCode)
CGTAGCAAATAGCTATTTATTATAACACTGACTTCACTATAGTGACATAAAAACCGCCGTTTTTCATCAGTTTTATGAAGTCAGTACATTGTCTTCGGCGCGTTGTCTAAGACATTTCCTAAGAATTCGTCACTCATGCGCCTTCGGCGCATTGTCCAAGACATTGAAAAGTATCACTTAATAATGTGTAATTAATTATAATAAATTTGTGTTATAATTAGTAGCAATTTTCTCTATAATAATTACAAAATACTTATTGAATTTTAGAGAAATTTATAGAAAATATTCCTGATATATTCGACGCCTTTAGCAGTTCCAAAATTATTTATTTTCTGCCTCCGCCCGTGGATGAAATAAAGATCGCACATACTGTTAAAGGCCGTACCATTGAGGACATAAAAAATTATCATGATGCAGCTAAGTCCGTCTGCGAGGAACATAACATAGCCTACATAGACTCGTTCGCAGTCTTTAAGCCATTCCTGGTTAACGGCCAGGAGTACCATTTAGAAGATGGCGTGCACCTCAACGATTTTGCGTATGAGACTATCGCTCAAGAATTAACGAAAATCCTTTCCGTCTAGCATGCAGCTTTGCCAGAACTGCAGGAGCATAATGATATGATAAATACATGAATACGTTCTATATTGCCCGCCACGGTGAGACTGAGAATAACCGGACAAAACGGTTGTCCGGCTGGATTGACACGGCATTGACGGACACTGGTCTGGAGCCGACCCGGAAGGTAATTGAGAAATTGGCTAACGTCGACATAGACAAGATGTATTCGAGTGACATGGGTCGGGCTTTCATCACGAGCTATGTTATTGCCCGCGGTTTGAACTTTACCAAAGAAATAAAACGGCTGCCTGGTTTGCGTGAAGTCAATTACGGCGATGCCGCTAACATGTTTAGCGCCGAAGCTTACGAACGCTATCCGCAGCTTGATAGCGATACGTATTTCACTCCACCGAACGGTGAATCACTTGACCATATGCAGCAGCGGGTGTTCCAGACTATCGATACTCTTAATAAAGAACATACCGACAAATCCATCTTGTTGGTGTGCCATTCCGGAGTGATGGCCGCTCTGCAAGCCAGCCACATCGGCCAAGATTTTGGAGCGCACAACATCAGCGAAGCCTACCCCCACGACTTCGTCGGCGTCTTTAGCTTTGCTGATGGTTTAGTAACTTCGTTTGCAGAATATACGGCTTAAGCCGCGAACAGCCGCTGAAACATCCAGAACAGTGCGATGCCGGCAATAATTCCGGCCGCAACTTTAACAGCGATGGGGTACCAACTTTTGTGGCGTAGTAGATAAATGAACGGCAGTGCCAGGGCGACAATTATCAATTGCCCCAGCTCGATGCCAATATTAAAGGACAGTAAAGAAGTCACGAACTTATCGGGTGGTATCTGAATTTCTTTGAGCAAGCCGGCAAAGCCGAGGCCGTGGAACAAGCCAAAAAAGAAGATGATCCCGAGTTTAGCGCGGGTCGTTCCCAGGAATTCTTTACGCAGGAAGACGCTGCTGATGGCGACGGCGGCAATAGAGAAAGCTATGACCGGCTCGACAATACGGGAGCTGAGCGTCAGCAAGCCAGTGCCGGCCAGTATGAGGGTGATACTGTGGGCCACCGTAAACGTGCCAGTGTATTTGAGGACTTCTTTGATACCGAGAAAAACCAGCAGAAAAGACAGCACGAACAGTATGTGATCGGGGCCGCTCAGTATATGGGTGACGCCTAACTTTATAAAGTCCCAGGAGTTATTAACCAGGGAAGTTTTTTGATGCACGATGCGGATGACGTCCTGCTGGTTCTTAATCTTTTTCGATAAATACGGTGAATTCCCACGGATGTAATCTTCTATTTGCTGCGGTGTGGCATCTGGATGGTCATGAATATATTTGACGACATTCTGCGGCAGTAAGACGTGGGCCGATGCGCGAGCTGGCGAGTAGGCCAAGCAACCGATAAACAATAAGCTGATTGTTAGTACGATGGTAAAAAAGCGCTTCATTGACGTCGGCGCCTAGAGGCTCTTTAAAGCCCGCATGCCAGTCTGCTGGTCAAGTAAAGAAAAATGCGACTCCAAAAAGTTATGGTCGAGCGCAAAAGCTTGTTGCAGATAAGATTTAGCTTGCTCTTTTTGGCCCAGTTTGGTGGCGATCATGCCGGTGTGGTAGAGAACAACTGGTTCGGTCAAGCCCCTGCTTAAGGCAGTATTGATTTCAGCTTGAGCTTCTGGGTAGCGCGCTTGTTTATACAGGTTCCAGGCCAGACTGTCAGCTGAAAAAATGTTAGGCCGGCTGGCTAGCGCTTTACGGGCCAGCGCGTCGGCTGTGGCGAGCTCGCGGCCGTGGTCGGTTAAATAAGTGGCTTTTTCGAAATCATTATTGACCCCACCGGCCGAGGCTTTGTCGAAGGCCAGATCGGCCAAGAAATATTGCTGCGCCGCCCTGGCTTGGTTGCCCTGGAGGCTATAGGTGTCGCCTAGATCAACGGCGTAGGCCGCCAGCGGCAACCTGGTAAAGGCCTGGTCAAAATAGCTGATGGCTTTGGTGTAATCCTGACGGGCAAGCGCGACTTTGCCTAAGCCCTCCAGCGCCGGCGGATAATTGGCTAGGCTGTTCAAGGATTGCTTGAAACTGAGCTCGGCCTGGTTCAGATCGGTGCGGGCATAGAGCTTGCCCAGTTCGACCTGGCTGTAGGCGACGTTTTCGGGAAAGGCCGAGCCCGAGGCGATGGCACTGGTGAGGGCGGCTTGGGCACCACTGATATCGCCGTATAGTTCTCTGGCATAGGCAACCCTATTAAATGAACTCAGATCGGGTCGTTTGCTAACCATTGCCTGGAAAGAGACTACGGCTTCAGCGTACTGCCCGAGCTCAATTTGGCCATCACCGACCAAACCGTAATAGGTCGCCCGATTAGGGTTAAGTGCCAGCGCCTTCTGAGCCAGTTCGAGCCCGGGGGTAAAGTCATGCCGACCGTAGGCCAGCGAAGCTTGGGTAGCCAGCAGGTCGGGGTTGCTCGGCCCGGTTACGGCCGCCTTGCGTAATAGGTCGTCGCACTTGGTGTAATAACCTGGATCGGCGGTCTCCCGCACTTTCTGCAGGTAATCCTGGCACAACGTAATGAGTAACTTGGCATTGGTAGGATTGGCCGATAATTTTTTGTCAGTAGCGGCTATCGACTTATCGAGGGGACTTTGGGCTTGCAGATCGGGCTGCGCCTTGTTTGATGTGACTTGCTGGGAAACGACGACTGCGCGAATTATACCGAGGCTGCCAATAAGAAATAGTAAGATGTAAAACACTTTTGATCGGTTACGTAGAAACTGTAGTCGAGCGAGCTGCGGCATACCATCAAGCCTATCCTATTAAGTTTTATAAAACTAGCAGACCTGCATGAGTCAGGTCTGCTAGATTGAGTAGCTTCGGATTAATTTCTGGAAGCTACTACCGGGCGCTTCTTAAACGCCATGGCGAGCAACAGCCCGACAATAAGCGATACGATGGCAACGCCGATCAGTTTACCACCCGAGGTTGAGGTGTTACTGTCTGAGGTTTTGGTTGAGACGTTAGCGCTAGCAGGAGCTAATGAGGTCGTGTAACCGTCATTAGGTAGAGCCAGGTAGGGGAAGGTTGAGCGGAAGGGTTTGTCGTTGGCGTTTACCCCATCACCGAGCTTGCTGGCCAGCGGGTCGGCCACGAAGTCTTTGTGGAAGAGCGGGTAGGCGGCTCCGGCCACGGCTTGCTCGGAGATGTCGACAACGTCATCGGTCAGGCGTCGTCCGTTTGGAAAGCCTTGATTGTCTTTGGCAAGGACACCGAGTCGATTTGGAGTGGCGGTAACCGGGACGGCGACGTTAAGGCGCAGTTGCTCCGAAGGAACCCCGTTAGCCGGCGCGGTCAGTTTAGGAATACCGGTTAGGTAAATGGCTTCGAGGTCATCGCGTTGTTGCGGCGTTCCAAAGGCGCCTTGTGGCGGTACTTTGATCTTGTAGATACTATTGAGCAGCTTTGCTAGCTCTGGATCGGCGACGCCGTTAGCAAACTGGGCGTCGTCGGCTGGTTTGGAACTGTTAAATAGGTCCTTGGCTGCCAGTGGGACTACCACTTCGTTGACCAATGGATTACCGAGTCGTGATACTTGTGTATACTCACCGCTAGGTGTTGCTGTGCCACCGCCGAGTACGGTGGTAGTCTGACGTGAGGCGGTGGTCCAGAAGCCAACGACTGCGGCCGCGCTGGTAGGATCGGTGGGTCGGGAACCGTCGTTAGTAAGGTCAGTTATTGGAACTTGGAGGGCGAGTGATTGGACGTTGAAGCCCTTCAGACCATCGTTGCCACCACCGGCATTACCGGGGAGTTTACGGATAGTCAGCAGGTCAAACAGGCCGCCGAGGTCGGCAAAGAATGGGTCATCACTCTGGCCGGCAAACGTCTTGACGCCACTGACGTCCTTAACGGCTTCGGCCTGCAGTGCCTTATAGTTTGGCGTAGACTTGGTGCCGACGTTGCTTGGTGGGGAAGGGATATCGGTGCCTAGAACGGTCGAGCCGTTAGCAGTAATCTTAGTTAGCGTGTAGGTCTGGCGAACGTTCCAGTTTGGATCGGCCAAGGACTTGATGGGGCCGGTGTTGTATAAGAACGTTTTAGGGTTCTGACGCGTCGTCGTGAACTGGTAACGGTAGGTGATATCAGGGACGGCATCACCGTTGTTATCGATATTTATGTCGTAGTGAACGTTGTCGTCAAAGGCTTCAAAGTTAGGGCCGGCAGGTGGATTCTCGAAGGGCACATAGTTAGCAATAATGGTTGCCGTATCCTTATTGTCCGGGCTAACGAAGGCGAACAGGTCGGTGGCGTCGGCTTTCGGGTCGCCGGTCAGCAGGGGCGCTTCGCGGTGGCTCGAGGCGTAAACGCCCATAGGAGCTAGGGCCATGGTGCCAGCCACAGTCGTCAGCACGAGGGCCGTGAAGACTTTCCCTAAGCGGTCAATATTAGAGTGTTTCATGATGTAATCTCCCATATAATTAACTTTATTAAGTAAAAATATAAAACTTTAGTCAGTAGACCGCAGTACGAATACTTACACGGTTTTTAGGGCGTGGATTGTTAAAGTTATTTGATAATACAAGGAGATATCATGGCTGATTTAACGGTAAATAGTACATTATTAGGTTTGAAGGACGTTTCGGTGCACGTTGACGACTATGGTGGCGACGGACGCCCAGTCGTTCTGATACATGGTTGGCCGTTGTCTGGCAAAAGTTGGAGCGAGCAGATTCAACCGTTACTGAGCGCCGGTTTCCACGTGGTCGCCTATGACCGACGGGGTTTCGGAGATAGCGATAAGCCGTCGAGCGGCTACGACTACGACACTTTTGCCGACGACTTGAACGGTATACTCGAACAAAAAAACCTGCGCGACGTATCCTTGGTCGGTTTCTCAATGGGTGGCGGCGAAGTCGCTCGTTACATCGCCAAATATGGTGAGGACCGCTTGCGCAGTGTCGTCTTCGCAGCCGCCGTGCCACCGTATCTGGCAAAAACTGACGACAATCCGGATGGTCCGTTAGACGATGCCACTGCCAGCGGCATGTCGTCCAGCCTAAATGCAGGTGACACCAAGTTTTACGAAGGCTTCCTGCAGCAATTCTTCTCGCCGAACGGCGATGGTAAGGTCATGGTCAGTGACGCCCAACTGGCCGCTGCGCTGGCTTTGACAGCCCAGGCCGATAAGCGGGCCGCCCTTGATTCCATGAAAGCTTTTGCCAGCACCGACTTCCGCGAAGACCTGAAGCAGGTTACAGTGCCGACGTTGGTGATCCACGGCGACGCCGATGCCATCGTACCATTCGACGGCTCCGGTAAGCTGACACACCAACAAATTGCCGGTAGCGAACTGCACGTCATCGCTGGTGCGCCCCACGGCATGAATATCAGTCACGCTGACGAGTTCAACCAGGCCTTGGTAGGCTTCTTACAGAAGTAATCTAACCGTTTTTGCTGGCGTCACGAATGCTCAGTAGCACACAGCAAGCGATAGCGATCCGCGGATCAAAAGCGGCCTGCGCCTGGCTGGTGTCCAGTGACATCTTGACGATAAAGGGGTTCTTCTTATGGACGATGTTACCGATCAACTGCGGCTGGTCGCCAGTCGTTCTGACGGTATACGTCTCGGGGACGACAGCAAAAATTAATCCGGCAATATCACTGAAGAAACTTAGCCAGCGGCGTATGATGGCCAATTGGCTACTGGTTTCGACAATTTCACCAAACTGATTACCGGACGTATCGAGTAGTCGCCAGTGGTCACGTACGAACGCCGACTTGAGCCCCTTACGCTCCAAAGCAAAAATGGGCTGGCCAGTTTGCGGGTCAGACACGTCAAACACATAATTGAGGGCGACAGCTTGGCGGGCTTTTATGTTAAAGATCGGATACTGCTGGGCGCGGTCGGCGTAGAGCGTGATATCACTACGCAGACGGAAGGCTTTCATCTGTACGACACCCAGCTCCTGAGCTCCACCGGCGTCGGTCATGGTGATAGTGGCACCGAATAATTTCCAAAATTTACGTCTGAACTCGAGTTGTTTGTATTGTGTATAATCCATGATTCTGCCTGTTTAGGTTTAGTGTCATTATTCTAGCCCAGGGAACGACTAATTACCACCGGTCTCCGTATAATACTAGTGCTTACGCCGTAATTTTAAGCCAAAATGACCGATGATCAGAATGGCTACCAGAATGAGTGCCAGACCCTCGAAGCGCCTGAGCTGCTGGTATATGGTATTGATATGGCTGCCGGCCAAGTAGCCGACGCCCGACCAGACGCTTACCCAGAGGACGGCGCCGATGATATTAAACAACAGGAACGTACGCCACCTCATCTCGGCGGTACCGGCTACGATGCCATTGAGCTGGCGTAGTCCGGCAATGAAGCGGGCGATGGTGACGACCGGACCGCCGTACTTATTAAAAAAGTTCTGGGCCGCCGCCAAGCGTTTTTCTGACAGAAATATGTAGCGACCATAACGCTTCACAAATTTTTCGCCACCATAATGACCGATGGCAAAGCCGATATTGTCGCCGATCACACTGGCCACCACGGCAACCGTCCAGACGATAAGAATATTTAGTTTGCCGGCGCCGGCGTAAACCGCGGCGGCGATCAGGATAGTTTCGCCCGGCAATGGGATGCCAAAGTTCTCGAGCAGTAAAAAGCCGGCCACGGCGGCGTAGCCATAATGATCGAGTACGGGCGCGACGGTATTGAAGATACCGGGCAGGTTAGTCGTAGCCATAGCTAGAGTATACAAGGTCTTGGCCTGGGCCTAGCACCGATCGGTAGTCAAGCATTATGTTTTTAAGCATAACTATTTTATGCTTAGTACAAGATGTCTGACCAGCCAAAATCCGTAGTCCAAAAAGTAGCCTATAACGGCATCACCTGGCTATCGGTGCAACAGCCGACGGCCGAAGTCTTTAAAGATTTAGAAACAACCTACCAATTGCACCCGGTCCACCTTAAAGAAAGCTTGCAGACGATCCAACTCACCGAAGTTGAGCGCGAAGACAACTACATCTTCTTACTGCTGCACCTGTCGACCTATGACGTTACTTCCCAGCACATCCAGACCAGTCAGGTCGGCGTGTTCTTAGGTAAGGATTTCGTTATTACGGTCCATGATGACCGGCCGTCGGCCCTGACGGAGCTATTTGAAGCATTCGTCAAAGATCCGGCCCAAGCCGAGACCTATTGCAAGAATTCGGCCGGCTACCTATTGTATGGGCTTATCAAAAAGCTGCTGGAAGATATGTCGTTAACCATAGAATCGCTGCTAAACGAACTGGACGCCGTAGAAATAGTAGTCTTTGACGATAATAAATCAGACGCTTACCAGATCGGTAAGTTACGCCAGAAAATCATCCGTCTCAAGCGCGTCGCCGACCCGCTGCAATCGGTGCTCGATGACCTGGCCCACCAGATCAACGATTTCAGCGGCCAGCATCTAGCTAAATACTATTTTAACAACGCCAAACTAGCCAAGAAGCTGATGGCCGTGATCGGCGAAGCCCAAGAAACGATCGAGATCTTTAAAGACGCTGACTTTACTACCAGCACCGAGCAGACCAACCGCATCTTGGCGATTCTGACACTGGTCTTCACCTTTACTATCCCGATTACCGTCCTTGGCACGTTGTACGGTATGAACGTGCCGCTGCCCGGTGGCTTGTCGTCGGGTGTCTGGACCTTTCTCGGGCCCTTCACGACGCTGGGGATCATAGTGACCGTCTCGGTTCTAAGCGCCCTGGCGATGTATGCCTATTTCCACAAAAAACGTTGGTTCTAAACTGCTATAATTAGCTCAATGGCATCAACGCTCCCTATCACCAATGCCGGTACCGGCACCCAGAATAGCACCCAGGATCCGCAGACGGCCGGCACTTCGACCGGCGCCGGCACGAGCTCGTCCTCGGTCCAGCCCGGCTCCGTCAGTAGTCTCGATACGGCCACTGGCGGTGTGCCGCTTGGCGGCTCAAAATTATCAACGATACCGCTGAGTCAGACCTCGACGACGGTCGTCAAGACCGACACCGGCCCGCCGCCTACAGCCTTTGCTGCCCCCGGTTTATCGATTCTCTTTTTCGTCTTAGCCGCCGCCTTGCTGGTTGCCATCTTTGTACCCGCAAAAAACACAACGAATTAGCCTGTTCCTTCTTGTAGCCGTGCCAGCAGGGAAGTATGATTAAACCAAGTTCACAGAAGACAAATAACCAACAGAGCGCATAGCCGTAAACACAACCTACACTTGACATTCATACAAATAAATGTATAATAAATAGTGTTAGTGATCACAAACAAATACATTAAAACAAAATAACCAAAAGGAATTATTAATGAAGACAACCAACGGCCTAGCCTTTGAATTAGCCACCACTTCTAATCAAGGCTTACTCCGTATCGACCGCTGGCTCAAGAAGCTGTAGTCGTCAGGATACGTTTGAAAGCCCGGAACTTTGGTTCCGGGTTTTTTTATGTACCTCTGTTGCAACTCGACAAAACTACTAAAAAGGTTTAGTATCTTAAGTATATTTATGCGTAGTCTTATTAAGCAGATCGCCAAGTGGCCGCAGGGTATCCGATTCTATATTGCTATCGCGACGCTGCTCGTAACCGCCGAAGCTTACTGGTGGACTAACAGTGTCTACGGCAATTCTAGTACGGCCGTCATCCGGCTGCAGGAAATATATGCTTGGACATCACTAGGCATGATTTTGCTAGCTTTAGCCATCGGCCCGTTGTGTAGCTTAGTCCCGCGTCTGCCCGCTAAAGCAATTATTCGTGATGCCCGCCGCCTAATAGGTGTTAGTGCCGCTTGGTTTGCCGGTTGGCACGTCGGCCTGAGTTACGCCAACCAGTTTCATGCTGCCAACCCGTTACATCTGCCAGCTGTCTATCAGCGGGCATTCGGGCTAGGCCTGGTGGCCCTGGTGATCTTGATCGCCCTGACGGTTACTTCATTCGACGCCGCCTTTCGCCATCTCGGCCGCTGGTGGTTCCGATTACACCGACTGATCTATGCCGCGCTGCTACTAGTTCTGCTCCATGCCTTTATGATCGGTGTCCACGCCACCAGCTGGCCGTTTCTCATTACGCTCACACTGGTGGTAGCGGCGCTGTTTGGCGCACAGCTGTATCTAGGCTTCGGCCCAGGCCGGGAACCGACGATCTTACGGAGCATCGTTCTGTGCTACGGTTTGCTACTGACGATCGGTATCTTTACCTACGGCTATACCCAGCATTTAGATCTCAGCCAGATCGAGGCCAATAACAGAGGCGGTCAATATGGCACTCGTTAAACGATTCGGGGCAGCATTACTGCTAGCCGTACTGGTGGCCGTCAGCACATTTACCATACCGGTTTCGGCTCACGTTCTGGAATCTGATAATGGGGTCTCGGCCATCCTACATATCAAGCCCGATGACCACCCGATTGCCGGTAAGCCGGTGCCCGTTAATTTTCTCTTTAGCAATGATGTCGGCGGCTTCAGTCTGAACCGTTACGACGTCCAGCTGAACTTGATCCAAGACGGCGCCGTAAAGTTCAAAACAGCCGTAAAGCCACTCTTTTTCGGTTCGGCTACCGAAGGCGAGACTATGGCGACCTTCCCGACGGCCGGCGTCTATACGGTGCGCGCCACCGCTAAGCCGACCGAACCCAACGTGCCAGCTTTTACACTCGACTACGACGTCCGGGTCGCCGATATCGCCGCTAACGCTACCAAAGGTGATGGTGGCACGACAGCATTATTGTCGGGCCTTAGTCTGATCTTACTCGGCATGGCCGCCGTCAAGTTTATTCAGCGGGGTGGCAAATATCAGCACCGCACCAAAGCTGTTCCCAAAGCGTAGCCGCCGGCAACCTTAAAATAAGTGGTGTAAACGTTGGCTGAAACTGACAGCTTCGCTGCCGGCGCAGGAAGCCGGGTCTTTGCTAGCGTCGCGCGCGGCGGCAGTAGCCGGTACGGCCGAAGCTTCTTTAGCTAGTGTCGTGTCGTCGAGGTTACCATAACTTATCAGGAGCCGGTCCTTATCTTTAATCACCCGATTAGCAATCGAGGTCAGGCCGGTGTAGTCCTGGTCGTTGAAGAAGATATGAAATTTATCAGTATCATTTTCGCGGTACATGGTGCCAGCATCGGTCTGGACAAAGTCGCTACCGACCGACCAGCCGATGTTGTCAAAGAACTGACCCCACGTCACGGCGTGATCGTGGACATGGACGACGGCGTTGTCATCGTTATGTAAATGGGCGCGGGCTTCCGGTGTAGTGATGCCTTGACCAAGGCTACAAATAGCTACTTCCTGGTAGTAGCGCGGGCTTTTGAACTCTTCACGCGCACCGTTGATATAGACGGCGAAGTTAGCGTGGTAGTGCGCCCGCTCCGGGGCGTAGGTCGCTAAGCGAATTCCTAAGATTACGATTGCGCCTAGGATCAGGCCGCTAACTAAAGCAGTGACAGGGTTCTTGCAGTAAGTGAAGGGGTTTTTGAGGGCCATCTGTATCTAGTTTACCATGCGCTTTACCAGCCACTGGGAACCCCCATGCCAGTAGGACCATCGTAGCCGTTGACACTGCGGCACAAATAAGACCGGCAGCCACCGTTGGCACCGTCAGTGATGTCGCGTAGCACGCTGGTTTGGGCGTATAGCCGGCCCGGTGACGTCCCAGCCCGGCCACTATTTGCTAGCAAACCACTGACCAAGGGTGCTGCCAGACTGGTTCCGCCAAGCGTTAACCAGCCACGTCCGCTGCTGCCGTAACTAGCATAGATGGCAGCGCCGGTCAGCGGATCGGCATCGGCCGCCAGATCGGCGATAGTGCGGCGCTTACAGCCGCTGTCGTTTTGCCAAAGTGGCTTTGGTTCGTACTGACTGCAGCCGCTGCCAGTGCCGGCCCATGCGCTTTCGCTCGCGACGCGGCCGCGGTTGAACTGCAGACTAGTGCCACCGACCGCCAAAACTGCCGGTGAGGCGGCGGGGTAGCTGGTACCGTAACCGTTGTCGCCGGAACTGACGACCATCGTGACGCCAGGCCGGGAGTAATGCGCATCAAAATCTGTTTCGACGGCAAATTCCGGCCCACCGTAGGAGTTAGAGACGATAGTGGCGCCACTGGCCACAGCGGCATCGACGGCCATAGTTAAACTTGTAATAGCTGGTGAGCTGGCCTCGAGGATACTGATGTGACAGCCGGGGCATAGACCGTAGATCGTTTCGGTGTCCAGACTGGTTTCGACCGACCAGCTGCTGTTCGGTGTCGGTACATTAGGCGTGCCGTGCTGGCTCAATTGTTCAATACAGGCTCCTTGCTGAGGGCTGGTGCATAGACGAGGTAGTGCCAGGCCGAAGGCCCGCGCATAAACGGCTACATCGTTCAGTAAGGCTGGATCGTCATAGGCGGTCACGATTGCGACGTGGGTCGTGCCTCGGCCCGTACCGCCGTAAGCTGCCCGCCAATCAGCCGGCCCGTAGCCGCGCGGACTACCTGTGGTGTAGGGTTCCATGCCGCCAGTGCCAGTCAGGACCGA
Source organism: Saccharimonadales bacterium (SeqCode) (assembly GCA_038231175.1). Lineage (GTDB taxonomy): Bacteria > Patescibacteriota > Saccharimonadia > Saccharimonadales > UBA4665 > UBA4729. Next base: position 12,113 of record JBBRLU010000025.1, read on the forward strand.
CACCATGCAGCGTGCCTGGCCGGCCCGGACGTGACCACAGATCTTACGACTACGACTGGCCGCAAGGCTATGGCCGCTAAAGCCAGCGTTTAGCAGCAGGCTGCAACCAATAACTAAACCAACGATAATGTGTGAACGCATGGTGACCTCC
>JBBRLU010000026.1:0-11987 GCA_038231175.1 Saccharimonadales bacterium (SeqCode)
ACCGTGCCAGGAGGTAGCAGGCCGACCAAGCTATCGAAGCGCTGCCTGAAACTGTCGGCCTTGAAGGCTACGACATCGTTAGCGCCGATCTCGATCGTTACGAAGTCCGGCCGGTAGTTCTTAAGCTGGGGGATCTGTTCGTCTAAGACGTCTTGAATCTTGGCGCCAGTAACACTGAGGTTAACCACTCGAATGGTCTTACCAGTTTTTTGTGCCAAGCGGTCGGCCAAGACCCCGACGTAGCCGTTCTGTGGTCGGCTAGCACCGATACCTTGAGCCGCGGAATCGCCCAGCGCTACATAGGTCAGTTCGCCGGCTTGGCTACTGCGCTGCTGCCAATAACGGGCATTACCGGCGACACTAGACCGTAACTGCAACAAACTGATAACTTCAGCCAACACCAATAGCAGCACGATCAGGCCGATAACCGCCAGTTTACCCACGGCGGATTACCGGCGCCTGTTTATGATGGCTGGTATCACTCAGCTGGTCGACCAACGCCTGAGCGACGGCGCCGCGCGGAATAGTAGCCAGGAGCGACGGTAAGTGAAGCCGTAAGGTATATGACTTCGAGCCGAAGCCCAGCATCAGCGGCGAGCGGATGGCGGTCCAGTCGAGCGGACTGTCGACCAGCAACTGTAGATGGGTTTCCCCGTCGCGCAGTATCTTGGCTGCCGTCAGGCTGAGTAAGACATGGGTTGCCCGGTCAAGAACCGTCGGCCTGTCGTGCCCATAAAAAGCGCTGGCCCCCGTCAAGCTAATGACGCGGCTGATCTGATGCTCGGCGGCGGCGGCGATGATGGCCCTGATACCCACGCTCACGACAGATTTAGATGGCGTCCCCCAACTACCGAGGGTACTGATGATCACCTGGCTACCGGCGGCCGCCGCGGTTACCGTCGCCCGATCATCGACCGATCCCGTAACCACCCGTACGCCCGCGAGGCCTGCAAACGGATTATGGCTGTGAACAAAAGCCACCACCGCGTGGTCGGCCGCCAATAACCCGGCGACGACTAAACGCCCTGTTTTGCCTGATGCACCGTAAACCGTGACTTGCATATAATCTCAGTATAGCAACCTCGCGCTGCAAAGAGTGAAAAATATGACTGCCCAAGCTTGGATAGCCAGCTAGGCTTTAGTAAGTCACCAATATCACGTTCCATTATGACCTAGGAAGGCCAGCCATGAATTTAGAAGATTACTTTAAACGCTTACAGCGCATAGCCGAACAGGAGAAAAACCAGAAGCACCAAGACCCTCCGACCAAACCGAACAAAGATGAGCTGATGGGGTAAACCGTCAGATTCGACGGTCGTTTGACGATTTAGTCAGAACTTGATAACATAATTAAGTAAATTAACGAATGTGTAGTATGAATATTCCAACTTACCTCAGCGGCGCTTTATTTATGAAAGCCTATCGCCTGTTACGGCTCAACGTCACAGGCTGTTTAAGCCAGTTCGGTATTAATCCTACCAGCTGGGTACTGCTGGGTATTATCCGTGAAACCAAAGATGGTATCCGCCTGGCCGAAGTCGCTAATATAATGAACGTCAAGGCGCCGTTGATCACTACGCTGGTGCACGACCTTATTGCCAAAGAAATGATTGAACTGCTGCCTCACCATACCGATAAACGGGTTAAGCTACTGCTGCTGACTCCAGCCGGTAAGGTCTATATAAAAAAGGTCGAGGCAGCCTTAGAACAGTCGCTTCAAGGTATTTTAGCCGGCACCACGGATACCGATCTATCTGGTTTTGAAGCCGTACTGGAAGCAATTGTCCGCAACAGCACAGATGTTTAAATTCAGCTGTATGAAAAACCATTGACTTAAAATGCTAAACAATAAATAATTAAGCTTGTTAACAATTAATTAGGAGAATCACATGAGTAATTCCAATAAAGGTGCTGTCAACGTCGCCCTCAGCGCAGTCCTACTGGTTGTCGGCTTAGCCGTCGGCTTCGGCGTATCAAAGGCCAGCAGCAGTAACAACAACAGCCTGACTGCTTCTACCAAGAACTCGGCCAGCGTCCCGACCAGCGCCACCAAGGCCTCAGAAATCCGGGCCAACCTGGTTGCCCTGGGCGTCGCCCACATGGACCTGACCCAGCACGCCGTTGACGCTACTTTGGACGGTGACAAAAATGCCGCTGAAGTCGGCAAAGACTTATATAAGAACGGTACTGACATCGGTGCAGCCGTCGGTAGTGTCTACGGTCCAGAAGCCGAAAAGACCTTCAACACCGTCTGGAAACTTCACCTTGACCAGTTCGTAGCTTACGCCGGTGCTTCAAGCAAGGGAGACGAAGCTGGTAAGAAGGCCGCTCTCAGCACCATCGACAGCCAATACACCAAGCCACTGTCGGCCTACTTAGCTAAAGCCAACCCTAACTTGCCACAAGATACCTTGTACTCAGTTCTGAGTGACCACGTCACCCAGACTGCCGCCATGATCGACCTGCACGTCAAAGGCGACTACGCCGGTGAGCAAACTGCTCGTAACCAAGCTGCCCAGCACCTTAATGGTATCTTCAGCACCCTGGCTGGCGGTATCGTTAAGCAGTTCCCTGACAAGTTCCAGAACTAGTCAACAATAAGGCCTATGTAGGCTACAATAATAGGCAGGTCGGCCCAGCTTGACCTGCCTATTCTTAAAGAAGGACGTATTATGAAAAAAACCCCCGCTATCATCATCGCCGCCGTAGTTGTCGTCATAGCTCTAGTAGCTATCGTGGCTGCCTCGGGTGGTAAGAAAAGCTCCACTAGCCCTAGTACGGCCAGTTCCAGTACCGCTGATAGCATGAGCTCATCGGCCAGTACAAACGCAGTGGCCGCCGATAAAGTTACTATCAGCAACTACATGTTCGCTCCCGGCGACATCAAAGTTAAGGTCGGCACGACCGTTACCTGGACCAATAATGATTCGGTAAAGCACAACGTCGTCTCCGATAACGGCATGATGCCCGACGGTAAGTTGATCGGTATGGGCGAAACCTACAGCTATACGTTTGCTAAGGCCGGCACCTACAAGTATCACTGTAGCCCTCACCAGTATATGCACGGCTCAGTCACCGTTGAATAACCCCAACAATGGTTAAGACGAAACTTTTTGACGGCAAGGTCACTACTCCTCAAGCGTTGGTAGTTAGTGCCTGGTACCTTAATTTAGTGTTAGTGCTGGTAACCTGGGCGACCACGTCTGCCGACTTGCTGTCTGCAGGTAATGCTGGTAGCTTGGCCCTGGCCTTCGGCCGCTTATTCGGCCTACTGGCAGCTACCTTTGCCCTGACGCAATTCCTCTTGATGGGCCGGATAGCTTGGATTGAAAAGCCGTTCGGCCTGGACCACCTAGCTAGCTACCACCGCTTTAACGGGTACGCTGCCATCGGGTTTATTCTGATTCATGCACCGTTTGTAATCCTAGGCTATGCGCTGATGGCTCATATCAACTACTTTACGCAGTACAAGCAGGTGCTACTAACCTACGAAGACGTCATTCCGGCAGCTATCGCCGTGGGGTTATTCGTGGCGGTCGTCGCCTGCTCCATCTATATCGTCCGGAAACATCTTAAGTTCGAGACTTGGTACTATGTCCACCTACTCGTCTACGCGGCCATCGTCCTGGCTTTTTCGCACCAACTGGCCGTGGGCGGTAGTTTTCAGGGGCACCCGCTGGCCCGCGCCTACTGGTTGGCGGTCTATATCTTCGTGGCCTTCAACGTCTTATTCTGGCGTTTTACCAAGCCGACCATCAATCTGTTGCGGTTTAATTTCCGGGTCGCCCGGTTGGAGCAGGAGACAGACTCGGCAACTTCGGTACATATTGGCGGTCGCGGCTTCGATAAGTGGCCGGTCAAGCCCGGACAATACGTATTGGTGCGTTTTTTGAGCAAACGTTTTATCTGGCAGGAGCACCCCTTCTCGCTGTCAGCCGTGCCCGCGGACAACACCTTCCGTCTGACGATCCGCAGCCTAGGAGACTACACCAGCCTGATCCCCCATCTGAAAATTGGCGGTCGTGTCCTGGTGTCCGGGCCGTTCGGGCGTTTTACTGATGACATTGCCGTGACCGATAAGCGTTTGTTCATTGCCGGTGGCGTCGGCATCACCCCTCTCGGCACGCTTATCCGCCAGGCGCTGGCCGCCGGTAAGGACTGTACGCTTATTTATGGTAACCGCTCAATCGGCGACGTGATCTTTAAGAATGAGCTAGCCAAATTACAGCCAAAAGGTCTTAAGATCTACCCGGTCTTCAGCGATGCTCCAAAAGGATTCAAGGGTGAAACCGGGTATATTAACGGTGAGCGGATCGCCCGTCTGGTGCCCGATTTTGCCAAGCGCGACGTTTACATCTGTGGCCCGCAGGTAATGATGGATAGCGTGATTGCCGATCTGCACAAGACCGAACTGCCGGCTGAGCAACTGCATTTTGAACGGTTCGCCCTCCATAACTAGATTCTATTTTTGACAACGAAAAAAGAGCCCCGCAGGGCTCTTTCTGTTAGCTAGGCTGTGCCCTAGCGGTGGCTGTTCTTGCCACCCTTACTGCGGTCAGCCGGCGTCAGATTGCTACCTCGGCCGGTGGTGGTGCTGCTGCTGTTAGTGGTGGTCGATTTGGAGTTACCACCGCTGGCCTTGCCGCCCATTGATTGAATTTCCTTTTTCTTATTCTCGTCCATTGATGCAAAACCTCGATCGCTAATTGCCATAGTATGCCCCCTTCATTAGTTAGTTGCCTAAGCATAGATGGCTTCTAAAACTGTTGCCATACGTTTTCTTATGGACGTACTGTGCTATGATGGCCGCTAATCTTCTGCTGGCGGTCAAAGTCTCATTTAGTATGTCGGCTTTGACGATAGGCTGACCTAGCTTTCCTGCATATACTCCGTGACAGTGGTAATGATTTCCTTTACAACCGGGCTGCAGTCCTTGAAAGATATAAGATCCAGCGCTTGATCGCCGTAGTGCCTTAGGGGGTCACTAATGAGTGCATGAACGAAAGATTGGGTTGCCCCTGTCACATCGCCAAAATCTAGTACTATGGCAGTATTCTTTTCTAAAGCGGGCATAATATGCTTGATTCGAAGTTCTTGAGCAGTGTCTTTATTCTCGGCGAATGTGCCTGCAAAATCTTTGATAATAATTGTTTTCACAACTCTCCTTTATATGAATTTAGGCCCTTTATAACGTGATTTTCTGCGCTCCTTAACGGCCTCGGTATAGGCAGTGCGTATTACCGAGAGGAGCGATGTGAATTCACTTGTTTGATCAAGTGATATGTCAATTCCAACAAGGGTGCCCGGAAAGTTAGGAGCGTCATTTGTCTCAGCGTGTGCGTCTTTAGTTGGATCGGCGCGAAGTCGCGGGAGACCTTTGATGCGTTTATCTCGTTTGGTTAGCTTGTATAGCCCGGTGCCGCTGTAAAGAATGAAATAGTCGCGTGCGACCATGGCCATTGATTTGACGAAGAATAAGCCTGCACCAGCATTAGTCTCAGTTCCGCCTTCGCGTTTTGTTGTCCCTGTAATCCCCGGCGTAAGGGCCCATTTTACGGCATCAAGATCTGTTTGAGCTGGCCACGTTTGGTGAATAGTGCGCCAGACACCTACTCCCGCATCGCATATGCCCAGTCGGACCATATTTGGTTTTGCATAGTACTGTGCTGCTACAAAAGCTCCCGCTTCTGAACCTGAATGCTCTAGAACATTACGAACTAGCTCGCCAACCATATATTTTATGGCATCTGAGTGCTGTGCATTAAGGTGTAGTAGGGGAATCATTTCTGTAATAAATTTTGATTGCTCGTCTTGCGTGCGTATTTGGGTTATGGGTATAAAGCGACCGGCCGACTCATGCTCTGCTATAAAGTAAGGCGATTCTTTTCCGAGGGCCTTAAAAAGACCCATGCGATCAAGGTAGTGTCCAGAAGTGGCAGTTACATCATCGACTACTATGTTTTCGGGGCTAACGGTCTTACCAAGCGCGGCAAGCATTGTTAGGACAACAGGATGTATATTGACCCACTTGTCATGAGTAGTAATTTCTAATTTTGACGGCTCACTAGGGTCGAAGGTCTGCAAGAAGGATTCAAAATTACGTAGGTAATCTCGGTAAGAAAGAAAAATCTTCATACGAGCAAGTTTACCTGTCGAGCGTGTTTTTGTAAATACACGCTCGACAGAGAGGATTTACTTTTTGTGAAATCTTTAAACTCGCCAGGTTAAGCACTTAGACGCGGCAGCGAAGCTGCCTTTTTCGCTCACTGTGCACGAAACAAGTTTCTGTGCGCAGTTCGCTCCACCGAACCTACCGTTCGCTGCGCTCACTCACTAGCTTCGTATACTGCTGGATGCCAAAACAAAAGCCCCACGTACGTGAGGCATCTGTTTTGGTGTACCCGACAGGATTTGAACCTACGACCTCCGGCTCCGCAAGCCGGCGCTCTATCCAGCTGAGCTACGGGTACACGCTGGAGCTGCTTTTTTAGTACAACAGGGGTAATTTTAGCATATTCTAGCTTTATACGCTAGGGTCGGTTGTCTTCTGTTAAAATAGGTGGATATCTGGAGAGATGGCCGAGTGGTTGAAGGCGCTACTCTCGAAAAGTAGTGTACCCTTACGGGTACCGAGGGTTCGAATCCCTCTTTCTCCGCCACGAAGAGCTCAGTTTATGCTGGGCTCTTTTTGTTACTGCAATAACGAGTAAACAAGCAACATACGTTAGCCCGAGCCACTGCCACGAGAACTGAGTAAGGGCCAAATAGGGTGGCTTACCGGCAATAGTAGTCTGACCAGCCTGCCCTGCCTTAGTTACAGCGGCTCCGAGTACGGCTGGCTGATAGCTAGCTTTAGAAAGCGTCAGCTTTGGCGCGGTCACAGCGCTGTTGGTAGCTGACAAGTTGGCCGGTTGTAGCTGACTGGTAGTCACGGCCTTCGACGCGACCTCGAGAGCGCTAATCCCCATAGATACTTTCGGGGCTAAAATTGGGCCATCTCCTGGTTCTGTCGCCGACGGAGTCATTTGAGCAACCGCAGCCGTTGGCGGAGCGGTCGGTGACACTCCTACTGAAGCACCGGCGCCGCTGCCAGCAGTGTTGCCGCTGCCGACGTTGCCACTGGCTGGCGGTAGGCCGATAAAGCCGTCACAGGCGTCGTCGATACCGTCATGGTCGGCGTCGAGCCCGCTATTGGGCACGGTCGGGCAGCTATCGCTGGCGTTAGGTATGCCGTCACCGTCGTAATCGGTATCAGAGTTGTAGACGGTTATGACGTCGATCATGCTGATCGGGTTACCAAGCTGATCGCTACCATCGACGCCAATCTGATGGCTGCCGGGCGTAGTGGTAGCTGGGACCTGTACGCTACCCGCGACGTCACCGCTGTCGTTACTCGTGATGACGCCGATGGCGGTCACCGAGCGACCATCTGACAGGTGTATAGTGTGCGGGCTACGCGGCCGCAGACCGTGTTGCAGACCAGGAATCTTGACTGCTATTGAGCCGCCCGGTTTGACCGATTTAGTTCTGGTAACGGCGGTTGGCACCGTCGGTCTGATAGGCCGGCCGGACTTCGGTCGCTGCAACAGTTTTGAACCCGGGTCCGATGCTGACGGATCAGTGACCGCCACAGGGAGTCTGAGCTGCAAATTATGGGTTTGGCGCCTGATGGCCTGCTCGATCAGTTGGTAGCCATAAGCGTTGGGGTGGAAACTTTCCTGGCCGAGAAAATTAAGGTCGGCCGCGAACGGACCAACTCCGAAACTGATGCCGGCATCATTACCGGCGGTGACGCCGTTAACCGCTACCAGGTGGCTGTTAACTTCGCACAAGCGATGACCGGCTAAGGCGTCCTCGATGTTAACGTACGATAAGCCGCTGGCGTTGGCGGCCCGGGCGATGGCGTTATTAAGCTGTTTGGTGGCTTCGATAATTACGGCCAGCTCGCCGGTGTTTAGGTGGACGTTGACGGCGCAGCTACCGGTATCGACGACGGTCAACGGATAACCGACCACATAGATGGTACTGCCCGGGCTAGCGGCCTGCAGTTTTTTAAAAGCAGTCGTTAAACGCGGAACCTGGGCGTCGATGGTATGGGCCAGCTCCAGCCGATCCTCGTAGGTGTCGAGGCAATCATTAGCTTGGGTCAGATGGACGTTAAAGTGCGGTGCGACGCACAGGCTGACCAGGTCGCCAAAACCGATGTCGTTGCCACCGATCGACACCGTCATGGCCGCCGGCTGGTAGTGGCCAGCGAATACCAGCTGCGGTAAGTAGCCGGCTGCATAATCGCTGAGATACTGTTGTATCTGGGATGGCTGTCGACTGGCGTAGGCGACTTCAGGCTGGGCCTGACCGCCGTATCCCGGGTTATTCAGCAGATCAAAAATACGCGCTCCCGAACAGGCGACATTATGAGCGCCGGCCTTGGTATAGAGATCATTTGCCAGCAATAGGGGGTAAGCTTTTGATGAGTCGTGGCACTTATTGCCGGCCGTATCGGTGCCCGCCCGGTAGGTAAAAGCCCCCTCCCCGGACGAGTACGAATCGCCAAGGGCTAAGTAGTCGAGCAAAGCGAAGGGGCCGCCGGTCGGGCTCAGCTCATAGGTAGTGCTTCCAGAGTTGCTGACATCGCTCAGACTGAGCACGCCATCATTTAAAAAGCGCAGGTGCACCGGGTGCTGGAACTTACTGTCTTTGGCCACTAAGTCCGGCCAGTATTCATGCGATGGACAGATAGAATTTTCGTTCACCGGTCCGGCACAGCTAGCCAGATCATAGACTCGGATCGACTGAGCCGCGGAGTTAGCGATAGCGACGTACTCGCCGTCCGGGCTGACGGCTACCTGTGATTCGTTATAGCCGGCCCCGATATTGGAATAGGACGGCGCAAACGGCTTAGCGTCTAGGCTGGCCAGATTGATCCTTTGAAATGAGCCGCTCGTACTCTCGACGATCAGCCACGAGCCACCGTCAGAAAAAGCCAGGCTATTGGCGTTAGCGACCAGTTTACGGCCGCGGGCGTCGACCAGTGGAAAGTCAGCTGGTCGTGTCACCTGCTTGGCAGTAACCTGGCCCAACAAATTATGCTGGTCGGCGGTTGCGGTCAGTATATCGCGGTACAGGCTCAGGTAACTGCCATCTGTTATAGCCGGGTTGAGGGCCAGCATGGAGCTGGTACCCGGCCACGGCAACAATGTTTCGTGTGGGCCGTAGCGGAGCAACGGCACGACCGTCTGATCGTTACCGGTAAAACTGATCAGGTCGTTGCCCACATCGAGGCTGCCGAAGGCTGTCGACATAAAACAGCCCTGTTGGGTTTGGCCGGTTCCATTAAGGCGATAGCTTATTTTGAGGCAATCCAGATTATCTTCAAAGGCTAGGCGGCCCTCGCCGGTCGGCGGCGTGGTGCCCAAGCTGCGGACGCTGACGGCCGATGGCGCAGCCCAAGCTGGCCCTGGCGGCAATGGTGGTTCCGTCTGGGCGTGCGCCAGATTGCCATACCCGACGACGGCGGCGGCGGCAGTAAAACTTAATACGTAGGCGATAATTTTGAGTCGTAGAGTGGTAGGCATTGCCGCCCACTATCGCCCGCGCTCCCCTGCTCTGGCAAGCATAAGCCCATAGAAAATCCTTAAATTTAATTAATAATTAATGTATCCCGCTGCAATTACGCCCGCCCGCCCAAGTGTTCAGTCGCGAGCTAGCAAAACTGGTGGCCATCTTGTACACTCATACTCATGTCCCCTTTTCTTATTTCATTCATGTTGGCAGCTGGCTCGGCGGCTTTCGTCTATGCCAAGGCCGGGCCCCGACTAGGTTACGGTAATGCCAAGAACGTCTGGCTGGTCACCGGTATCACTTTTGGCCTGATATTCTTGGTATTTATAGTTCTACTGACCTTTGTGGTCCACCTTTAATAGCCGTTTAGTACTATTTTATTCCCCTTTTGCCCAAAAATTGATATTATATGGCTATGGACGAGCGGGGTTTGGGCAAACAGTTACAGTCGGCGCGGCAAGCAGCCGGCTTAACGCAGCAAGCGCTCTGCCAGCGGGCCAATCTCAGCTTCTCTACCCTGACCAAGATTGAGCGTGGTGCTATTAAGTCACCGTCGATCTTCACCGTTCAGGCTATCGCCGCCGCCCTCAACCTGGGCCTCGATGCACTGATGGGCAACGCCGGCCTGGCGACGGCTAGTAGTCGTCAGCTTAAGACCACCAAGAGTGGCGTGCGCTTCGTCTACTTCGATGTTAACGGCTGTCTCATCCGTTTTTATCAGCGGGCGTTTAGCCAGATCGCCGAAACCTACGACGTGCCGGCCGATGTTGTCGAAACCGCCTTCTGGCACTATAACGACGCCGCCTGCCGTGGCGAGTACACCCCCGATGACTTTAATAAAGCTCTGGCGAAACGCATCGGTATTCCCGAGCTCGACTGGGCCAGCTACTACTTGGCGGCGGCCGAAAAAATCGAGGAAATGCACGAGCTGGTGCGCTGGACGGCCGATCACTATAAAGTCGGTTTACTGACCAACATCATGCCTGGGCTGCTCAGCAGTCTGAAGGCGCTGGGTAAAGTCCCCGCCCTGCCCTACGACGCTACGGTCGACTCCTCGGAACTAGGAATGATCAAGCCCGAAGCCGCCATCTATGAGGTCGCCGAAGAACGAGCCGGCGTCGATCCGTCCCAGATCTTATTTATCGACGACACCAAGGCTAATCTGACGGCCGTCGAGGCCCGCGGTTGGCATGTGATCTGGTTTGACTATGGCCGGCCCGCCGAGTCGGTGGCTGAGATCCGCCAGGCGCTAGAACCTAGCGCCTAAGTCGTCACCTAGACTGGAGAGCTAAACCGATCATGCTCGCGCTGAAGGCTAGTCAGTAATTCTTCGGCAGCAGCCAGCTGATCTTTAGTTTGTGCTACCACGGCATGGGGCGCATTTTTAAGGTAATTATCATTCGACAGACGACCCTGTAATTGGGTGATGACCGCCCGCTGGCGCTCCTGCTGCTGTAGGAGCTCACCCAAATAGGCGGCGGCCGTGCTCTGATCGATGTCGAGCCAGCAGCGGGCTTTGGTGGTGGTCAGGTACAGCCCGGTTCCATCGCTGACCTCGGTAACCTCGCGCAACCGGGCTAAGCGCTTGATCGTGCCGGCGTTGGCGGCTATGAAGGCGACGTCGGTATAGTAGAGCGTGACGCCGCTGACTTTGAGAGCCTTTTGAACGAAGCGGGATTCGATGACGATGTTCTGAATTTCGCCAAAGGCGGCCGCCTGCTTGGCATCGGCTTTGGGAATCTGGCCATAGGTCTTGGTGGTCAGCAGGCTGTCACCTTCCCAGCCCAGCGTCTGCCAGATCGTCTCGGTGATAAACGGCGCGAAGGGGTGCAGCAAGATCAGGATCGTTTCTAACAAGCATGCCAACAGCGGTTTGTTGGGCTCGGCTTTGCTGGCTTCGATATACCAGTCGGCGACGTCATCCCAGATAAAATGGTACAGCTTGTCATAGGCTTCGCCGAAGGCATAACCGTCTAGATCCTTGATGACGGCGGTCTGAATCTGTTGTAACTTTTGCAATATCCAATGGTCAGCGACAGATACCGGTTTGACCTCGGAGGCTACGAAGTCGTCGCCCAGTAAGTCTTCGATGAAGCGGGCGATATTCCATAATTTGTTGCAGAAATTACGGTTAGCTTCGATCTTGCTGACCGACCAGTTCTGGTCGTTGCCAGGGCTGACGCCCATGACCAAGGCCATACGTAGGGCATCGGTGCCGTACTCCGGTATGACTTTCAGCGGATCGATGATCGATTCCGGCCGACTCTTACTCATCTTCTTGCCGTCGGCGGCCTTGACCATACCGTGCAGGTAGACATCTTTAAATGGCACCTGCCCCGTGACGTAAGTGGTCATCAGGATCATGCGGATCACCCAGAACGGTAGGATGTCCCAACCGGTTTCCATGACGGTCGTCGGGTGATAGG
>JBBRLU010000027.1:0-11973 GCA_038231175.1 Saccharimonadales bacterium (SeqCode)
GAACTAACAAATTGCAGCGACCAGCCGAACAGCGAATAGCTCCAAACACCGATGATATCTATGGCTCGTTTTTCGGCAAACATTCCAAAAGCAAAAGCTACAGCCATACAAAACACTAAAGCGATCACTACTAGCTTGTTGGTCTGTAATTCATGTTTGGTATCCGGCTGCACGTTGAAGGCAATATAAATACTAGCCAGTATGAATACTAGACCGATGAGGAATCTTACAGAGAATGTATCTCCCAGAACTACAAAGCCGAGGCAGGCTGCGCTAACGTAATTTAGCATCGTCGCTAAAACGGCGTTACTAGCTCCCAATCTCTGAATAATCTAATACTGCAGTAGCCAGCTGATCGGAATAAAGATAGCCTCTAAAATAAGGTATGGCCAAGCCTGAGATTGAGGAAACGATAAAGTGTGGGCGTTAAACGTCAGTGACAGCAAGATTCCCATACTAGCGACCACGCCATAAGACACTGCGCCAATCACGAAAAATAATTTGCGATCGGTTAGTGATAACTTCCTCGTAAATATAGTCATCAAGGCACTGACGAAGACCTGCGCAATGATGATTATCTGGAATGTCATAAGTCTGTTAAGTGTACCAGTAATGGAATTTGCTAAATTGAGAAGCGCCTTGGTAAACGTTAATAGTTTGACAGTGAGCCGTCATGTATTTACACTTGTAGTTACAATGAATAAATATACTTCTACAGTCATCAAGACAGGCAACTCGTACGCCCTACGCGTTCCCAAGCAGTACATAACTGATGCTGGACTGGAGCTTGGACAAAAGATTCAAATTACAAACCCGATTAATACCCCCAAGCCACAAGATCGGGCCGCAATACAACGAGCCATTCGTAATTTGCAACAAGTTACCGCTTTTGCGGATATTAAAGATCCGGTTGCTTGGCAGCGCGAGATTCGGCAAGATCGGCCACTTCCCGGACGCGAGTAATCTATGGTCTGCTTTGACACGAACGTTATAATTTACTTAGCTAACGGCACATTAAACGAATCAATCATTACGGCTGAATCAATCGTCTATCCTTCAATCGTCCGAATAGAGTCATTGGGTTACGCTAAGATTCGTTCAATCGAAGAGCAAAGAATTCGAGAGCTACTCGGCACAATTGATGAGATACCGCTGACGGATGCGATAATCGAACGATCTATTTCGTTACGTCAAGCTGAACGTATGAGCCTTGGCGACGCGATCGTAGCAGCTACGGCCATAGAGAATGGCTGTGAGCTTTGGACGGCTAACATAGACGACTTTGAGCACATCGAAGGCTTACGGTTAGTTAACCCCTTAGCGTAATCTGGTCGTCCTGCTATACTGCGGCAATGCCTGTCAGCCCTATCGTCGTAGTAATCTTCTTGATCGGTATCTTTGTTAATAGTGTAGGGCGGCTGATCCTGACCCCCTTGCACTATCCGATCGGCTGGCCGCTGACGACGATCGGCTATCTACTATGGGCGGCCAGTTACCTGTACGTCACCGTCTGCGCGCTGGTTACCAGGCGGTTCAACGCCCATATTGCCTTCTGGTTGGTCTTTACGGCTCTGGCCCCCGTGCAATACATAGCGGCGCAGGCCCGCCACGACACTCTGAATCGTGTGACGACCGCAATTTTGATAGTCCAACTGGGCATCGGCTCGTTTATCGAGACTGGCTATTACTTACAGCGACGGCAGGCCAGGAAGCAACTTGGCTGACATAAGCCTGACGGTATTGCTATACTGCTGATATGACTAATTCCTCGGCCTCAGTTCTTCTGTATGATTTGATCGTTATCGGCGGTGGCTCGGGCGGCTTGACGGCCGCCGAATTTGGGGCCGCCTTAGGTGCTAACGTCGCGCTGGTAGAAGCTGATGCTCGTCTGGGTGGCGAGTGTCTGCACGCCGGTTGCGTGCCCAGTAAGGCCTTGATCCACGCCGCCCGGCGTTTTCAGACCGTCCGCGAGCAGCTCGAACCGTGGGACGACCTGACCCGCAGCAGTTTTACCAAAGCCATGACGGCCGTAAAAGCTAGCATCGACGAAGTCGAAGCCGATCACGACAACGACGCCTATTATCAGGCCAAAGGCGTTACCGTCTACCACAGCCGCGCGCAATTCACTGGACAAGACAGTCTTTTATTAGCCGACGGCACCAAACTGCGGGCTAAGCGGTTCGTGATCGCCACCGGCAGCAAGCCGCTGGTCCCAGCTATCCCCGGCCTGGCCGACGGACCGTTTTTAACTAACGAGAATATCTTTGACCTGAGTGAGTTACCGGCCAGCTTAGTCGTGATCGGCGGTGGCCCGATCGGCTGCGAGCTGGGCCAAGCGCTGGCTATGTTCGGCGTCCGGGTTACCATCGTGTCTCAAGACGTCCGGTTATTACCGCGCGACGAGCCGGAAGCTTCGGCCGCCTTACAGGCCAGCCTGGAAACGTACGCTAACATCAGCCTTATTTTTAACGCCAAAATTACAAAGGTCAGCCACGACAACGGCGTGACGGTGCACTACACCGTCGCCGATGCGGCGACTGCAGTCACGGCCGCCCAGGTACTGGTGGCGACCGGCCGGGCAGCCAATACCAAACTGAACCTTGAGGTGGCCGACATCAAGTACACCGATCGTCAGATAGTTATCAACGACAAGCTACAGACCAGCAATAAGCGGGTCTATGCCATCGGCGATGTCGCCGGCGGCCCGAACTTCACGCACGTCGCCGTCGACCAAGCCGTGACGGCTACCCAGAATGCCTTGCTGGGGCGTGGCAAAGCCAAACGTAGCAATTCGGAGCTGACCTGGGCAACGTTTACGACGCCGGAAATTGCTCATCTTGGCGCTGACGAGGCCAGTCTCAAAAGTGCAAAGACCACCTACAAAAAACAACTGTTAGACTTTAAAACCATCGATAAAGCCGTCGCCGATACCGAGACGGGCCTGGTCAAAGTCTTGACCGATGCCAATGGCCTGATTTTAGGGGCGACCGTTATCGGTGGCCCGGCGTCGGAATTGATCGGCTTGATAGCCGTAGCGAAACACGAGGGCCTCAAACTTACGCAGCTCGGCGGTATCTTACAAGCCTACCCGACTTACGCCTTTGGTCTTAAATTGTTTGCCAGCGGCCTATCGCTAGAAGAATTTACCGGTGGCTCGAAGCGTAAGTATATCAATCTACTGCGTAGATTTACGCTCCGTTGATGGCTACCCCGACGCTCAGTGTCAGCCGCGTCATCTTAGCGATCTCACTTGTCAGTCTGGTCATTCAGATTACTGCTAGTGCCTACTTGATACCTAAGATTAATCAGCCGCTGCACCTAGGTTACATCGGGGTCGCGGTCCTGTTGGAGTTCTTGGCGTTCGCCGTCTTAGTGCCTTTTGCCCGCATTTTTTACGCCCGCGAAAAAGCCCGCTTCAGCTACGGTCAAGCCCTGACCTTACTGCTGGCTTCCGAAAGTTTTTCGCACCTCATTCCCTTCGGAGATTACTTCGTGCAGCGCTATTATTTTGACCGCCACCGCCTGCCCCGTGGCGCACCGTTACGCTATATTACGGTGCTGTACAGTTTTGGCTTGCTCAGCTTAATTGTCTTGTTCTTAGGCTTCCAAGTCCTAGTTTTTGTGTTATATCCGAGCAAAGTCAGTAATAGTTTCGCCGGCAAGTTTATCTATATTCCGCTAGTTTTAACGACCATGGTCTTTGGCCTGTATTGTCTGCGCCGCTCGCCGCGGCTGACTCGGCGGGGGCAGGCCTTCTTTACTAAATACTTGGGCAGTTCGCTAGACTCTCCGTTTAGAGTTTTACAATTTTCTAAGCGCCCATTGGCTGGTAACTTGTTGCTGGTGTCGCCCTTATTGGCCACCTGGCTGCTAGAGGGCTTCGGCTACGTCGCCTGCCTGAAAGCCTTCAGTGTCCAAGCGCCGATCTTATTGTGTCTATATGGTTACACCTTCGTCAAGATGTTCCGCTTTATTCCGATCTTTCCTGGCGGCGTCGGCGAGATCGAAACGACTTCGGCGTTATTATTCAGTTCCTATGGTTTCGCGGTGGCACCGATTATTACCGGTAGTATCCTGTTCCGCTTCGTATCCTATTGGTTCCCGCTGGTTTTAGGTGCCTTATCGGCCCGATCGATAGTACGCCGCTAGGCTGGCTTAGACTTTAGGCTTTAGCTTTGGCCCTGGCAAATCTAGCCGTCACGACCGTCTTAGCTAATAAGCCGACTTTGACGGCATTGTTGATCCTGACCCTTTTCTGCAATAGCTCGTCGGCCGGAGTGGCTTTCAGTTTGCGGAGCAGGCGTGAGTAATAACTATAGGCGGCGCTGACCGCCGGCCGGGCGCTGGCCGGTAACTGGGCAATGGCTTGTTTGGCGATCGCAAAGTCGGTCTCGATATCGGCAATGATGATTAATTTTGCGGCCTCATCAAAAGTGGCGAACGAACTACCGGGAAAATAGTAGCGTTCCAGATCGGCCTGGTCGGCTGCCAGATCACGCAAGAAATTAACTTTTTGAAAGGCGGCACCGAGAGCCCGGGCGCCTGGCTCCAGGTGTGTATATTCAGCGTCGGTATTCACGAAGACCTTCAAGCACATCAGCCCCACGACTTCGGCCGAACCGTCGATGTAACGGGCATACAGTTCTGGGGTGTAGTGCTGCGGCGTCGTGTCGAGGCGCATGCTGTAAAAGAACGGCGCCAACTGTTCTTGGCCGATGTCGTATCGAACGGCGGTCCGGGCAAAGGCGTGGACGATCAGATTAGCGCTATAACCGCTGCTGAGGGCGCGGTAAGTCTCTTGCTCCAAGCCGTCTAGTTGTTCGGCGGCATCGGCGCCTAGATAAGTGTCGACGATCTCATCGGCAACTCGCACCAAACCGTAAATATTATAAATGTCCTGGCGGATAGTCTTTGGAAACAGTTTGGTAGCCGTGCCGAAAGACGTCGAATAGCTGTTGGTGACCAAGCGCGATACCTGGTCCGCTACCAGGTCATAGTGGTCCACTAACTGGTTCTCCAGACGGCTTTTTGCACGAAGGCTAATAATGATTTTTTAGAGGTTTCGGAAATATCCAAGCCGTTGATAGCCACTTCGGCCGAACTGACGTAGTCCTTCATTAACTGCTCGACTTCGGCCTTGGCGCCGCAGGCGATCATAATGGCCCGGGCCATGTCGGCTTGGGCTTGGCTGATGCCGGCCTGGCCGACTATACCGTGCAGGGTGGCGACTTCCGTCGGGCTGGCCAGATGCAACGTCCGTTGCAGAAGATAGGTACGCCTACCTTCACGCAGATCACCGATGGTTGTCTTACCGGTTTGCTGCGAAGAACCAAAGACGCCCAGCAGATCGTCGGCCAACTGGAAGGCGATACCGACACATTTTCCGATGTGGCGTAGCTCCAACTGGGTTTCGGTATCGGCGCCGGCCAGCACGCCGCCGATCACCAGTGGGATCGAGCAGGAATAGACGGCGGTCTTGAACTCGGCTACTTTGAGACTGTCGACGTAGGTCGGGTCGTGCAGCGATGCTTCGGTATCGAGTAACTCGCCACCCGATACCGCATAAATGGCTTCGCCGAGCAGCTTGATAACCTGCAGACGCTGATCGGCCGGGAAAGAGCTACCGGCCATCAGCTGGTAAGCGTCTGACAGCAGTAAGTCGCCGGCCAAGATGGCACTGCTGTTGGCAAAATGGACCTGTTCCTCGGGTGCGGCGACAAGCTTGCGGTAGCGTTCCTTATAGATACCGCTGATGTTAGGTTGGCCGTGACGGACAAGATCACGATCGATGATGTCGTCGTGTACCAGCATCGCAAAGTGCAGTAGCTCCAAGCCCGCGGCAATCGGCAATAAGGCCTGGTAGTCGTCGCCGTCGAGTGCCTGATAGGCTAAGACGCATAAGTAAGGGCGCATACGCTTGCCGCCGGCATCGTGCTGCCTGGCTATGGCCTCCCAAAGTGAGGCATAGTCGGCGTGCATGTCGGCAGCTTGGACGTGCTGGTGCTTAAAATGGTCAGCCAGTAAGCTGTTGATGTCGTGTCGAACATCAGCAAGGCTGTGGCAGATAACGGTTGAGCTAGGCATAAAGAATACTGTTCATTAGTCTGATAATCTTCTTAGATTATACCTTTGCGACCACCAAACGCCTAAATATTAGGCCTTAGCGCCGAGAGGTCCGGTCGTGGAGGTCGCTCCACTCCTGCTGCATATCGGTATCTAATGACAAGAACTGTGCTTCGGCGATTTTATCCCAATTTTTCTTCATAGCGGCTTTCCTCACTTAGTGATAATAAGTATAAAAGCCGCTTATGTCTGGCGAAATAAGATTTCTTACTTACTTTTAGTCTGTACTTTGACTAACGTGTACTTAAGGCTCAGTGCTTGTAGATCGCGTAAATATTGTTCTGTGGACATTTTTGTTTCTCCTTTTTGGTGATGTACAACAAGCATAAGCTCTAACGCTAGGGTTAACTGTAAGAATTCTTACATAACAGCCGTGATCTATCTCGCTTATGCTACTTTATGCTGTGCAACAGCTGTATGAAATAACCGCTGTTGGCAATGAATAATAAGGCACAGATTACGAATAATCCGGGAAAGACAACAAATTGCTCCAATCTTTTGCCGGTGGTGATTCGGAGGGCCTTCAGCGGTGGCATACCGAAGTGCCACGGGATAGGCAGCAGCAGCGGTACGCCCTCTTTGGTCAGACTGTCCATGACCAGATGTGACACCATAGCGATCATAAAAGCCCACCAGACGTAGCCGATGTCGGTGTGGCCCAACAAAGGACTCAGAAATGTCAGCAATGCCCGGACAGCCAGTCCGAACAGGACGACACCCAGTATCGAATGGGTGATAAAACGGTGGCCGCCGGATAGTTTACCGAACAGCTTGCCGAACAGATTACCAATCGGTAAGTTGCGCCAGAAGGGTGCCGTCGGCTGGTCGACATCGGGAATGATGCCGCCGATCTGATTAGCTAATAAGCCCAGTAACAAAGTGCTGAGTGAGACAATCAGCGGTCGGCTCACGGCCACGACTGCTACAAGACTGGTCAAGGCGGCCAAATCGTGGGTCCGACCGGTCATAAGTGGCTAGTCGAGCGTACCGTTAGCCAACGGATCCGGCGGCGGTAACAAGCGGACTTCGGGCAGATACTTGGCCTTCAGCAGCGCCATCTGCAAGGTGATGATGACTTGTTTGGCCTGATCATAACTCATGCCCAGGCGAGCCACCGGTGCCGATTTGTTAGGACCGGTAGTCTGGGCAAAATTCATAGTCACGCCGGCTTGATTAGTGGTGACTTCCAGGCCGTCGGTGTAGACGGTGCGCATATCCATGGCGAGCAACATGACGACGTTCTTGTGGTCGAAGCTGACGTCGTCATTAGGACGGATCTGCTCCGGTACCTCACCGTCGTAGCCGGCTAGCTCCCACAGCTGGACGGCTTCCTGGTCTTTCATATCGAAGTAGGTAACAAGTAATAACAGGACGTCCTCGGCCGGTCGTTCCAAGCCGGCTTCGATCCGCTCCAGAGCGGCTTCTTCGATTTCGACGGCTCCGGAAACTTCGGCCAGCGATTGGTGCGACAGTTCGCGCAGGTATTTCAAATGACCGCCTAGCGGTTTAAACGGTTTATTTTCTGGTTCACGCATTCTTCCCATACTTACATATTAGCGCTTGGACAGAGTGGGTGCAAGCGTTACAACTACGCCTAGGCTGCGCTATACTGACAGTAATGCAATTTCTTGAAGACGTCAGTCTGAGCCAATATTCCACCATGCGACTGGGCGGCCAGGCTAGCGTTGGCTGCGAAATCACCAGCCGCAATGAGTTATTGGAGGCCTTGGCCTGGGCTAACGACCGGCAATTGCCCTGGCGTATCATCGGTGGTGGCAGCAACGTCGTCTGGAACGACGGTATTTTTAACGGACTGGTGATCCGCAATGCCATCAAGCGTTTTGAAATCTTTGACGAGGACGAAACCAACACCTATCTGACGATTGGTGCCGGTGAAGACTGGGATAGCGTCGTCGAGCGTAGTGTCCAGGCCGGCTTGTCCGGTATCGAGGCCCTCAGCCTGATTCCCGGTACGGCCGGGGCTACGCCGATCCAAAACGTCGGCGCCTACGGCCAGGATATTTCCCAGACGCTGGCGACGGTCGAAGCTTACGACACCTTGGCCAAAGATTTCGGCACCCTGCCCGGTTACGACTGCGGCTTCGGTTACCGCACCAGTCGCTTCAATACCGTCGACAAGGGCCGCTTTATCATAACCGGCATCAGCTTGCACCTGACGCGCAGCACGCCCTTGCCACCCTACTACCCGGCGGTCGAGCACTATCTGACCGATATGCACCTGGCGGCCAGCCCAGCGACCATCCGTGACGCCGTGCTGTCGATCCGGCGCGCCAAATTACCCGACCCTAAGCTAGTCGCCAATAATGGCTCCTTTTTTGGTAATCCGATCATAAGCCTGGGCGACTACGCCCAATTAGGCGCCGAGTATAATCCCATCCCCCATTGGGAGACCGCTGGCGGCGTTAAGATATCAGCCGCCTGGCTGATCGAACAAGCCGGCTTCAAGGATTACCATGATGCCGCCACTGGCATGGGCACCTGGCCGACGCAGCCGCTGGTGCTGGTGAACGAAGCCGCTACATCAACGGCCGACCTGCTGGCCTTTCGCGACCTGATTATTAAGGCCGTAATGCTGAAATTCAATATTCAACTCAAGCAGGAACCGGAACTTTTACCCTAATTGGGACGGTCGCTGGGGAGTGGGAACTGTAAGGCGAAGGCCTTCACTTCTTCCCGTAAGCTGGCTAGCTTGACGTCGTCGTCGTGGGCGGCCACAGCCTGCTTCATCCACTCGGCTAAGATGACCATATCTTTTTCTTTTAGACCGCGGGTAGTGATAGCCGGCGTGCCCAGACGAATACCACTCGGTCGAAATGGCGGCAGCGTATCATTGGCAATGGCATTTTTATTGAGTGTTAGATTGATCTTATCCAGGGCTTCCTCGACGATCTTACCGTCCAGACCGAAACTGCTGTAGACATCGGCTAAAATTAGGTGGTTGCTGGTGCCACCAGTGACTAGCTGGAAGCCGCGCTCCGACAGGGCCGTGGCCAGAGCCTTGGCGTTTAAGACGATCTGCTGAGCGTAGTCTTTAAACTCCGGCTTCAGCGCTTCGCCAAAGGCGACTGCCTTGGCGGCGATGCTATTCATGTGCGGGCCGCCTTGCATACCCGGGAAAACTGCCCGGTCGATCAGTGTCGGGATGTTTTCGATTGTTTTTTCTGGCGCCTTCAGAGGGTTACTGACGACACCCTTGCTGAGGATCAACCCGCCACGCGGACCACGCAAGGTTTTGTGGGTGGTGGTCGTGATGACGTGAAAGCCATAGTCGAACGGGTTAGGCGAAACGCCACCGACGATCAAGCCGGCGATGTGCGCCATATCGGCCAGCAGCAGGGCGCCGACTTCGTTACCGATGGCCGCGAACTTGGCGTAATCCAGTTCGCGCGGGTAGGCACTGAAACCGGCGATGATTAATTTTGGCCGGTGCTTGAGGGCCAGTTCGCGCATGGCGTCGTAATCGATTTCACCGGTAGCTGGGTCTTTCATCTTGTAACGGATAAAGTTGTACAATTTGGCCGAGCGCGTGACCGGTGCACCGTGCGTCAGGTGACCGCCGTGGCCGAGGTCCATTGCCAGTACCGTGTCGCCCGTTTCTAGCCAAGCGCTGTAGACGGCCTCGTTAGCCGGCGCGCCGCTGTGCGGTTGGACGTTGGCGTGATCGGCCTTAAACAGTTCTTTAGCACGATCGATCGCCAGTTGTTCGACGATATCGGTAAAATCCTGGCCGCCATAGTAGCGCTTGCCGGGGTAGCCTTCGGAGTACTTGTTGGTAAAGATACTGCCGACGGCGTCGAGCACGTCACGACTGGTGTAATTTTCACTGGGTATTAGTTCCAGACCTTCGCGTTGGCGTTGTTCTTCCTGAGCTATTAGTTTGGCGACTACGGTATCAATCATATCGTTCCCTCTTCATTTGGTTTGGTGGAGTTATTACTAGTCGGGACGACAACTAAATCATCAGTCTATTGTAACAAGACCAGGGTGATAATGACAATCGACGGCGCTGCTATTGGCTGCGCATCAGGACGGCGACGATTATGATCACCAGCAGCGTAATCAGCGTCACCAAGGCGCCATCTACTAGCGATTGCTGGCGCTTCTTGGCTGTGGCTACCGACTTCTGGGCCTTGGTATCTCGCTTTTTAGCCACCGGTCCGATCGGTTGGGGCTGGGTCTGCTCGCTCAGGCCGGCGTGCTCGAGTAGCCCTGACAGGGCTGTTTTACTGGCACCACTGACGCCGACACCGGTACTGGTGCCACCGTCGCTTCTACCACGGTCACGGAAGATCGGGTCGCGTTCAAAATCAATCTCATGCTCCACCAATTCTTTGCGCAGGGCGCGGGCGACATTACCGCCGCGCAGATGTTCGGTGATCAGTCGGCGCAGACCTTTTTCGGTCACCAGCTGGGTCTCAAAAATCTGGCGTAAACTGGTGCCGTCGACCTGCACCTTGGCGCTGAGCTCCAGGAGTTCGCCACGACTCATGGTTTCGGCTCGTTTCTTGGCCGTTAGTGCTTCTGGTTTTGTCGGCTTAGGGGCCGTTCTTAGGCGTTCTGCTCCGGCGGCGGCACTAGCTGCGACCATGACGTGTCCGATCCGTTCCGGCGGTACTAGGGCGTGTTTCGGTAATCGCTCCGGCGGCTTGGTGGTTTCTGAACGTGGAGTCAGACGCTGCAAGCGCTCGGTTACGCGGGCGATGGCTTGCGGCCGCTCCTGCTGTAGCCGGCGGGCTTGTTGGCGCACGGCGGTTTCGGTCTGTAGTAATTCGGTCTGTAGCGTCTTGACTTGCTTTTCGAGCTTACGCTGGGCTGGCGCCAAGCGCTTCTCGGTCTTGATTCGGCCCCGACGACGGCCGTATAAATAGCCGACGATACCACCAACTATCAGACCATCGGTCAGCGCCCGGCGCTCTTTAGCCCGAGCAGCATCGAGCGAGATTGACGCCTCGGCGGCAGCTGGGATCGGTGCCGCTGGCGCGATATTAAACTGCGGTCCGCCAGGACCTGCTGGACCTGCTGGACCACCTGGAGCTCCGGGACCTGCTGGACCACCCGGACCATTAGGTCCGCCTGCTGGTGGCACGGCGCCGGTTCTGCCAGCTCCGCCAGGCGGTGGTGGGGGAATGTTACCGCTGCTGGCGCTAGCCGACCGAGGTGGTCCTACCAGTGGTGGGGGTGGCGTAGCTGCCGGGTTAGCAGCAACCGGAACGGCTGGCTCTGGTTCATCTGGATCTTCCTCGGCTTCGACTGTCGGATTAGTGTTATGTAAGTCTATCTCGCCTTCGTGAGGTTCGTCGGTATTGATTTCGGCATCGCTGGCATCGGCTTCTATCGGGGCTGCCAGCTCGGCGGCGATCTGCTGGTAGGCGGCTTCGCTATTGCCCGAGGCTTCAGCCGCCGACAGGAAAGCCGTCACGGCGGCAATCTCAGCTTGGCTGACAGGCGCGTCGGCATCACTGGCTTCAGCTTCGACTTCACTACGACGGGCGGCCGCCAGTCGTTGGACAGCGGCTACTTTTTCGTCGGTCGCCAGTCCTTCTCCCCCGGCGGGTGACTTTTCGGCAGTTTTACCAGTTTTAGCGGACGGCTCATCGGTTTCGGCGGCCGGGCGTTTACTAAATCCGAAGATTGAAGATTCTGATTTGTCGTCACCACCCCACAACGAGGCCTTTTCTTTTTTCTTGGGCGGCTCGGTCTCGACTAAGAACGCCCCTAGGGCTTTCTTTTTAGATTTACTTTTAGAGCTGTCAGCATCGTCTTCGGCGTCAGACGTTTCGGCTGTAACTGGTGATAAATTCTCTGACATGACTAAAAGTTATATAAAAA
>JBBRLU010000028.1:0-10466 GCA_038231175.1 Saccharimonadales bacterium (SeqCode)
ATTCATAGATGGCAAGCTTAATGATAGCGATAAAGATTCGAAACTTCAGGAAGCAGATAACGCCTTGGCCATGATGACTCTACAGATGATGGACTCAGATAAAGACATCGTCGATAACGAACTAATAATTGACGGAGCACTATTGTTTATGTCAGACCCTACTATGTTCTGGAACCAAGGAGACGTCACCCTTAAGAAAAAGATACAAGACTCAGTATTTCCTGAAGGTTTGACATATGACTTTGAGCAAGGTTTTGGAACCGCTAAAATAGCAAGTTCGTATCTGTTAATAAACAAAAAGGCCGAATTATCGACCAAAAATCCTAATGTGGTAGCGACGAGTGGACTTGAACCACCGACCCCAGGCTTATGAGTCCTGTGCTCTAACCAGCTGAGCTACGTCGCCGCGCGTGAACGCAGGGCTTAATATAGCATGTTTGGTATCTGTTGGCCAGCATTGGGCAAGCTAATATTGCCGTAAAAACAAGTAGACGGCCGATACCAGCCCGATGGCAATTACAATCACCCGAATGGTCTGTGATGGAATCCGCTGGGCTAATCGTGAGCCGAAGTAGCCGCCGATGGTGGTGCCGACAGCCATCACCAAGCCGTGGCGCCAGTCGATAAGGCGAGCGCTGAACAGGCAAAAAATAGACACCACGGCCATGGTGGAGGTAGCTAAATTTTTGAGGGCGTTCATCTTGTGGACATCGTGCAGATTGGAGAACCCGAGAAAGGCTAGCATCACGAAGCCAAAACCAGCGCCAAAGTAACCGCCGTAAATTGCCAACGGCAGCAGGGCTAAACCGATGTAGAGCAACGGGCCGTTATCAACCTTTTTGGTCTTTAATTGTTTGTGGACATGGAAGTGTAGTAGCGGCTGGAAGGCGAATAGGACTACTGCAAACAGGATCAGGCCGGGCACTAATTGTTCGAAATTATTTGATGAGGTGTGGCGTAAGATAGAGGCGCCAATACCAGCCCCGACTGCGCATGGTGGCAGCAGCCATAAGTAGACCCGCGGCACCTTTTTTAAGTAGGACCGATAGCCATAGGCCGAGGCTAATTGGCCGGGCAAAATAATAATATTCGAGGTAGCGTTAGCCACAAGTGCCGGCAGGCCGACGGCTAGCAACACCGGAAACCCCAGCAGCATACCACCGCCGGCAATGGCGTTCATGACCCCGACGACAATGCCGGTTAATAACAATAAAATATCTGTAAGCATGTTTGTTTTTATTCGTACTATCTACAGCGTAGCACAGGCCCGATTGCCATGGCTAGTCGCTCTAATTATTCGCCGGCAGGCTGATGGAAATAATTAGGATTTTCCAACCACTCGATCAATTTTTGATAGTAAGGCGCCACGATTGGTGACGTTAGAATTGTTTTCTTGTTGGCTACTTCCATCTCCAGTGTAATAGCATGTCGTTCCCAAAAAGCTGACTTTTCTCCAAGATTTACCATCAGTACGGGCAGCAGCTTATCGACGGCATAGACAAACCTGGCCTCTTCGTCACGCTTCTCTTTGTAGCCGGCGGCGGCATCAGTTAGTTCTGGGAAGTCTGGCCAGTCGGCTCGCAGGCTAACAAGGGCGGCGTCTTCACGGTCGGATTTGGAGGCTAACTCGGCGGCAGGCGCAAAAATAAAAGTATCGCCAGCGTGAATTTCTACCGTATCGTGAGCCAGGGCATAACCAAAGATTTTCTCTAGATTAAGCTCAGAAGCAATCTTTGGTGCCAGAAACCAGCAGGTAAGGGCTAAGCCGTAACTGTGTTCGACATCGTTTTCGGGGCGGTCTATATCGGCTAATTGTGGCATACGCTCGACCCGGGCAAAATCAGCGATAAACTGCTGCAATTCTGCTAATCGGTCGATGCTTGGATATTTTTCCATTACAGCAACTGTACTACTTCGGCGTTGCCAAAACCAGGCGACGGTTTGAAGGGGATATTCGGGTCGGCGCAGTGGCGTAGGGCGCGGCCGATGGCGCCGTGGCTGACGACTAAAATATTGTCGTACGGCAATTGCTGTAAAAATTCGTAGCCCTGCTGGGCACGAGCTAGCAAATCTTCAATTGACTCGACGCCGTCTTCGTCACCGAGGTCCGGCTGATACTGGGTGCCTTCCAACGGGCCAAAGTCACGCTCGGTCAGTAAACTTGTCGTGATCAGTTTATGCTTGGAATAGCCGATCTGGTCGGCGATAATTTCGGCGGTTTGGACGGCTCGTTGCATCGGCGACACCACGATACATTCGATTTTAACGTCTTGTAACGCCTGGCCGGCGGCTACGGCCTGTTCCCGGCCTTCGTGGTGCAGGGGAGTCTCGGTGCGCCCGGAAAAGATGCCTTTTTTGTTCATGACACTTAAGCCATGGCGGACGAAATAGAGATGCTTCATATAATCAGTATACTATCTAGATTATGCAGGTCGAGTTAAAACCGGGAAAATACGTCGTGGCCATTAGTGGTGGCGTTGATTCAGTTGTGCTGCTAGACGCGCTGCGGCAGCTTCCGAGGGTGTTGCTAGTGGTGGCCCATGTCGACCACGGTATGCGTCCAGACTCGACGCAGGATCAGGTGCTGGTTGCGGAATCAGCTGCTAGTTATAATTTGCCGTTTTATGGCACGGCTTTGGCACTTGGCCCTGACGCCAGTGAGGCTAGCGCTCGACAGGCTCGCTATCAGTTTTTGGAAAAGCTGCGCCAAGAGCAGGGGGCGCTGGCGATCGTGACGGCCCACCATCAGGACGATGCCGTTGAAACGGCAATCATAAACCTGGCCCGCGGCACCGGTCGGCGGGGTTTGACGGCTTTGGCCGACGGGCCTACGTTACGACGGCCACTACTGAACGTGACCAAGGCCGAGATTTTGGCGTATGCTGGCCGGCACAACCTCCGCTGGCGCGAAGATAGTACCAATAGCGACGAGCGCTACCTGCGTAATCATATCCGTCATCAGGTATTGCCACGATTTAGTGCTGCCGATCAGCAACAATTTGTCGGCTACATCACACAGTTACGCCAGATTAATCATGAACTCGACCAAGCTCTTACGGAGGCAGTGGAGCGGCTGGCCGACGGTCTGGAAATCGATCGGTCGGCATTGCAAGCCTTGCCACCAAGCGTCACCAAGGAGTTACTAACGGCTTGGTGGCGGCTTAACGGCTTCCATAATTATGAAACCAAGACTATTATCCGCGCCTACCAGGCACTTCGTCGTGGCCAAAGCGGCACGATCGTACCTCTCAAAAAGCCCTATTTTATGATTGTCGGCCGGGCTGAACTGGCACTCCATATGACTGAGCGCTAGCCAAATCCAAAAACGGGCGTTATAATAGGACCCTATGGACAAGAAACCATTCAAGGGAAACCACAGCAACCGTAAGGGAGCAGCACCAAATCGCAAGGGCATGAAGAACGCCGGCTTTATCGCGATCATTATTCTGTTCGGCTTAATTGCCCTGGCAGCCACAAATCAACCGAGTAATCTTAAGACCATCGACGTCAGCACTGCCGTCCAACAAGCCAATAACGGCGACTACGAGAAGATCGCCGTCAAAGGCAATGAGCTCGATATTACTAAGAACGGCGACTCGCGCGCCACATTACGTTCATATCTAGAACCGAACGCTACTCTTAAAGATCAAGGTTTTAACGCTAACAAATTTAAATTAGCGGCCGCCCCGGTGTCACAAGGCGGCTCACCGTGGCTTAACCTCGCCAGCTCGATCTTGCCGGTCGTCTTCGTCGCCGGTCTGCTCTTTTTTATCTTACGGAACGCCCAAGGCCAAGGCAACCAGGCCATGAGCTTCGGCAAGAGCAAGGCCCGCCTGTACGGCAACGAAAAAGATAAGGCTACCTTTAAAGACGTTGCCGGTTCCGACGAAGCCAAGCAGGACTTGGAAGAAGTCGTCGAATTCCTTAAGTTTCCTAAGAAGTTCGCCGCCATGGGGGCGCGAATTCCGAAAGGCGTGTTGTTAGTCGGACCTCCCGGCACCGGTAAGACGATGCTCGCCCGGGCCGTCGCCGGCGAAGCCAACGTCCCGTTCTTTAGTATCTCCGGTTCCGAGTTCGTCGAAATGTTCGTCGGTGTCGGCGCCTCGCGGGTCCGTGATCTGTTTGCCAAAGCCAAGAAAAACGCACCATGTATTATCTTCGTCGACGAAATCGACGCCGTCGGCCGCAAGCGCGGCAGCGGTATGGGCGGTGGTCACGACGAGCGCGAACAGACCCTTAACCAGATCCTGGTCGAGATGGACGGCTTTGAACAAGGCCAGAACGTCATCGTCTTAGCCGCCACCAACCGGGCCGACGTTCTCGACGCCGCGCTGTTGCGCCCCGGCCGCTTTGACCGTCGTGTCAATATCGGCTTGCCGGATCGTAAGGACCGCGAAGCCATTCTGAACGTCCACTTCGTCAAGAAGCCCTTAGCTAAGAACGTCGATATCGACGCCTTGGCTGGAAAAGCCGCCGGCTCGTCCGGTGCCGATCTGGCCAACATCGCCAACGAGTCGGCCATCATCGCCGCCCGCAACGCCCACACCGAGATTACCCAGCACGACGTCACCGAAGCCTTTGAGCGCGTCGCTATCGGCCCCGAGCGCAAGAGCAAGGTCATGACCGAAGCCGACAAGATGACGACAGCCTACCACGAAGCCGGTCATGCCATCGTCGGCCACGTACTGCCCGACAGTGACCCGGTTCACAAGGTTACGATTATTCCCCGTGGAGGTACCGGTGGCGTAACCTGGTTCATCCCACCCGAGGACCGGATGTACGTTTCACTAGTCCAGTTCAAGGATATGCTAGCCCGTGGTATGGGCGGCCGGATCGCCGAAGAAATCACGCTTGGCGTCGACAAGATCACCACCGGCGCCGGCAACGACTTACAGAAATCGGCCGAGATCGCCCGCGATATGGTCGTCAGCCAGGGTATGGGCAAGAACCTCCGTGATCAGGTCTTCCACTCCGACGAGGGTATGATGATGGACCGCATGATGCACGAACGCGAGTACTCCGAAGACACCGCCAAGCTGATTGATCAGGAAGTCAAATCATTGCTAACCGAAGCCGCAGACCGCGCCCGGGTCGTTATCAAAGCCAATATGGTCCAACTCGAAGCCCTTAAGAACCGGCTCTTAGAAAAAGAGACTGTCGATGCCGAAGAAGTAGCGGAAATCTTGGCCAGTACCAAAATGCCATCTGCGGCAGCGCTTTACTAAAACCAACTATTATCCGGTGGCCGGCTGCTCTATACTGGAGCAAGTAAATATGAAGGTAACATGAGCTCAACCGCAGTACCAGAAAGCCAGCGCCGGATCAATGTCGGCAGCGCCGCTTTACTACTGATTGGTATGAGCTTGGTCGGCCAGGTCCTTGGTTTCTTGCGGACCAAGCTGGTTAACGGAAATTTCCCGGCCGTCGGCCCACATAGCACCGACGCCTACTTTGCCGCCTTCAGCATCCCCGATTTCTTCTTCTTTACGCTGGCTGCCGGGGCGCTGGGCGTAGCTTTTATGCCGGCGCTGTCCGATCACCTGCAGAAGAACGACCGCAAGGGCGTCTGGGAACTGGCCACCTGGCTGCTTAACTTGCTGGCCATCATCATGACGGTCGTCGGCGTCATCATGTTTGTCTTTGCCGGGCCGCTGATCCACTATGTTGTGGCCCCCAGCCTGCAAGGCGAGCAGCTGCATAACGCCGTAACTATCATGCGGCTGATAGCCTTCAACCCGTTATTATTTACCATTTCTGGGATTATCACCAGCGTTCAGCAGACGCTCGGCCGCTTCTTCTTTTACGCCATTGCACCGCTGTTCTATAACCTGTCGATCATCCTGAGTATCTATGTCTTCAAGCACAACATCGGCTTGGTCGGGCTCGGTATCGGGGCGACCGTCGGTGCCGTCCTGCAGCTTATCGTCGTCTTTATCGGTAATTACAAATTAAATTTTCATTATCGCCCGCGCATCAACTGGAGCAGTAGCGAGTTCAGGGGAATCCTTGGTAACCTACCGGCCCGCTCGCTGGACCAGGGTATCGATCAGGTTAACAGCGTCGTCGAAACCCATATTGCCAGCTCGCTCAGTCAAGGCAGTATTACCTACTACAACAACGCCTATGTCCTGAGCACGGCCCCCATCCTGTTGATCGGTACGGCCATCTCCACGGCCGCCTTCCCCCGCCTTAACCAGCATTTAAGTCGCGGCCGGCCAGACCTGTTCCGCCGCGACTTCTTAAAGATCTTGCGGGTTATGATCTGGATCGGCGCGCCGCTGTCGGTCGTCTGCTTCTTTGCCCGAGGCTACCTGGCCCGCCTGATCTTTACACAGGGCAACAGCAAGATAGCGGCTATCTTCGGCTTTCTGACGGTCGCCATTTTCTTCCGAATCCTATACTCGATCATGTCACGCTGGTTTTACGCGCAGCGCGACACTAAGACGCCGCTGATCGTCTCGATATTTACGATTGGCCTGAACATCTTACTGGCCTACCACCTGGCCCGCCGAACGTCGTACGACGTCGAGGGCCTGGCTTTGGCCCAATCGTTAGTCGCTACCATCGAAGTCTTTGTGCTCGGTATCATCATGGTAACGCGCGACCACAAGCTATTTGACCGTGAGTTCCTGAGCGGTATCTGGCGCATTCTGTCGGTGACCGGCTTTAGCGTCCTGGCTGGTTTCGCCGCAGTCACGCTCTACCCACTCAACCTGAATGACCGCGGTTTCATAACGCTCGGTTCCAAATTATTTGTCATAGCCCTCGCCACCTTGGGTACGCACATCCTGATTTCAGCTGTTTTTGATCTCGAAGAAGTGCGTCCATTGTTTAAACGGCTACGCCAACTGGTGCTTAAGCCACACCGAATAGATTAAATAATTCTTAATTAGCTGGCGCAAATGGGGCGCAGCGTTATAATAGGCCTATGCCCACAGCCACCCTCAACTATCAATTGTCCGACCATGATCTGATTTTCAAAGAACCCAATGCCCAATATATCTTGCGCGTCAAAGATCTACCTAACCCCGAACGCCCCCGCGAGAAGTTGGCCGAAAGCGGTGCCCAGAACCTATCGGTGGCCGAACTGCTGGCCATCCTGTGGGGCGTCGGCACCAAGAACGAAGACGTTTTGGCGATGGCCAAGCGGACGCTCAAAGAGTACGGCGAGAAAGCCATCAGTAACGAGCTGAATGCCCAGCGCTTAGCCGAGTCAGCTAACATCCCGCTGATCAAAGCCTGCCAGGTAGTGGCGGCCTTCGAACTCGGTCGCCGTTTCTATGGTACCGGCCAGGCCGGTCGCCCGATCCAGGTCCGCAACGCCAAGCAGGCCTACCAATACCTGAAAGAGATGGGTGGCTACCAGAAAGAACAACTGCGCGGTCTGTATTTGAACAGCCGCTACCAGGTGGTCCACGATGAGGTTATCTCCGTCGGTAGCTTAACCAGTAATATCGTCCACCCCCGTGAGGTCTTCCAACCGGCGCTGGAACGCGGCGCCGTGGCTATTATCATCGCCCACAACCACCCTTCCGGCCGGCTAGAGCCGACCGAAGCCGATATCCAGGTCACCGAGCAATTGATCGCCGCCGGCGAGGTTCTGGGCATCGAATTACTTGACCATTTGGTGATTACCGCTACCAATCACGTCAGTGTCATGGACTGCATTGCCCGTTAATATGGAACAGAGTAACATTCGCAATTTTTGTATAATTGCGCACATTGACCACGGCAAATCGACGCTCGCCGATCGGCTGCTGGAATTGACCGGCACGGTACTTAAGCGTGATATGAAAGCCCAACTTCTTGACCGCATGGATCTGGAACGCGAAAAGGGTATCACCATTAAACTGGCGCCGGTCCGCATGGACTATAAAGGCTACCAACTCAATCTTATCGACACCCCCGGCCACGTCGACTTTAGCTACGAAGTCTCGCGCAGCCTGGAAGCCTGCGAAGGGGCACTGTTGGTAGTGGACGCTTCCCAGGGTATCCAAGCCCAGACGCTGGCCAACGTCTACCTGGCGCTGGCCGCCGACCTGGCAATAATCCCAATCCTTAATAAAATTGATTTGCCAGCGGCTGATGTCGAACGCGTTGGCGCCGAAATTGTCAGCTTGCTCGGCTGTAAGTTTGAAGACATCCTACAGATTTCGGCTAAGACCGGTATCGGCATCGAGGGCGTTTTGGAACGGGTCATCAAAGACGTACCCAACCCCGACACCTCCGTCCGCGGCCTGTCCAAACACACCGGCCAAACCCGAGCCCTCATCTTCGATAGTTACTATGACGATTACCGCGGTGTCATTCTATACGTCCGGGTCTTCGAGGGCGAAATTGTTAAAAATGCTCAAATCCGCATGATGGCCACCGGCACACCCGGCATTGCCTTAGAAGTTGGCGCCCTCAAACCCGATATGACGCCGGGAGTCGCCTTGAAAGACGGTGAGATCGGCTACATCGTGACCAACTTAAAGACCACCCGTGACGCCAAGGTCGGTGACACCGTGACGCTGGTGGCTAACCCGGCGACCGAACCATTGCCCGGCTACCGCAACGTCCAGCCGTTTGTCTATGCCGGTTTCTTCCCGGAATCTAACGAGTTTTACCAGGAGCTAAAAGACGCCATTGAAAAGCTCAGCTTAAGTGACTCGGCGCTACAATTTGCCCCGGAGAACTCGCCGGTGCTCGGCTTTGGCGTGCGGATCGGTTTCCTAGGATTGCTGCACATGGATATTATCCGTGAGCGCCTGGAACGAGAGTATAACCTGGAGTTAGTGGTAACCAATCCGTCCACCGACTACCAAATCAAGCTGTTAAACGGCGAGCAGCTCGACATCAAAAGCGCTGCTGACCTGCCAGACCCAGCTCGAATTGAAAGCATCAGCGAACCGTGGATTAAGGGTGAGATTGTCGTGCCCCAAGAATATGTTGGCCCAGTTATCCAACTAATTTCGGCCAAGCGTGGTTTACAGACCAACCTCAGTTTTATGGAACAACGGGCACTCGTCAGTTTTGAAGCGCCTCTAGCTAACTTGTTAACTGATTTTTATGACCAACTGAAGAGTATTACTAGCGGCTATGGCTCATTCAACTACGAACTCGATGATTACCGTATTGAAGACTTAGTGAAGGTAGATTTCTACGTTGCTAGTGAGCGGGTTGACGCCCTATCGGTCATGGTACATAAAACTGAAGCTGATCGTTTAGGCCGTGACATCGTCGCCAAGCTCAAAGAGGTAATCCCAAAGCAGAACTTCCAAGTTGCGCTGCAGGCTGCTATCGGCGGCCGCTTTATCGCCCGTGAAGACATCAGCGCCTACAGAAAAGACGTCACCACCGGTTTATATGGTGGTGACGTCTCTCGTAAGAAAAAGGTCTTAGCTAAACAAGCGAAAGGCAAGAAGCGAATGAAGCGCTTCGGTAAGGTTGATATTCCTTCCGAAGCCTTCACCGTCATGCTCAAGCGCGATTAACTATGGGCTGTACCCCATAACTGATAGTTACCGTGCATGTAAATCTTTCCGTCTGGTTTGATACCAGCTCGATAAGTAGCGCCTGGTGTAACTTTAAAACACTGATGGTCTCTGTTTCCGTCTGCATGGAACGATTTTGATGAGGCAACTGATGTCCAGCCATTTCCATTAGATTTTTCGATGTCGAAACTATACTTATCAGATACTAGGCCAAAGCCAGATAAATTGTAGCTATCGATTGTATTGGCAAGGCAAACATCACCGCCGGTACTTGTTACATTACCAGTGTGATTCCTTGAACCATTATTGTGCCAATCAATATAACCAGAGGCATATGTGACTACCGGCATATTATACACGGCGCCTTTAGTACTTCCGGTTGAGACGCTATTACTGACGACTTTGCCGTCAAGATCCTTACATTGTGCAGCTGTCTTACTGGCTGTTGTCATAGCCTCTGAAGCGGGGAGTCGACGTGGAGCACCGGGTATTCGATAGTAACAGTTTACTAACGTAGCTACTGGTGATGGGCCAGCACTAATAGATTTTTTACACGTATTAGGTATGGCTTCATTTCCGCTATGAGCGTGCCAGAAACATTTTCCAGTAATACCATCAATGTCTTTCAGGCCAGCTTTTTTCTGAATTCTTTCAATTTTGTTTTGCGTGGCTCCACCAGGTGTATAGACACCGTCGGCGCCGACGCCAAGTACTTTTTGGACCTTGGCAACACAATAGCTGGATTGTCCAGGTCTTACCACTGGTCGGTCGACGTGGCAGAGACTAGCATCTGCATACGAAACTGGCTTTGTTGGCGTGTTAGTAGGATTAGTGCGTGTGGTTGTGGAGGTCGGTTTTGGTGCCGGTTCAGTAGTTGGCTTAGTGGTGGCAGGCTTTGGAGTTGGTGGAGTTTTTACTGGTTGGACAGGTTTCAGTTTGTGGGTGGCGCAGTAGGCGACGCTATGAACGGCGGTGGTTGTTTTGCCGTTG
>JBBRLU010000029.1:0-9987 GCA_038231175.1 Saccharimonadales bacterium (SeqCode)
ATCGGCCCGCTTGACGACCAGACCGGTGGCGCTGACAACGAATTCATCACGTAACTGTTCGGCGTTGTCAAAAGCCTCGGCGGTTTCAGGCTGGATAACCAGCTGCGTGACGCCGGTGTGGTCACGGACATCGATGAATATCAGGCCCCCGTGGTCACGGCGTGAGGCGACCCAGCCTTTGATAGTTGCTGATTGGCCGACATGATCAGTAATAGCAGAGCTTAAAATTCGTGCAGTCATATCTGTTATTCTACCCTATTTGCGCACTTTGGTCGACACCGGACGTGGGTGGCGGGCGGCGACGGCGGAAATATCGCTGTACTGCTCAAAATCGTCGCCGGGTAAATGGCCCAGTAGCTGGCGAAGCACCGACTCCATGGTGACGATGCCGACGTACTCTTCGAAGCTGTTGATGACTACGAACAGCGGGTAGTTGGTGACGAAAAAGGCGTGCAAGGCTTCACGGAGGGTGTCGCTTTCGTGCAGGAAGTAGGCGGCGCTCAGATGGTCAATCACTGGCCCGCTGCTCTGCAAGCCAATCTTCTGTACTTCTAGACTGCCTACAATATTTTGGTCGGCGTCGGTCACCAGGACGAACGGTGCCGTCGATTTATGGAGCTCATCGATCAAGACCGGCCCCAGTGTTTCGCTGGCAGTGATGGTCGTAACCTTACTGCGTGCGGTCAGGATATCGCGCACCAGGTAATCACCGAAGGTCAGGGCCCGCTGAATGATGGCCAACTCTTCGATACTGAGGCGGCTATCCGGCTGGTCGGCTTGCTGCTGGATCAGCTGCAGGACGTCTGTTTTCTCAAATAAGCCGGTGTGGGCCGCCGGGTAGCGTTTTTCGACCTGCTCGGCGCCGCGACTGAGCAGCGGGTATAAATGCCGTAGCAGCCACAAGATTACCGGGTGCATCAGTAGTGTCAGCCGAGTTCCGAAGCTGGTAACCCGACTGGCCGGTAGCCAGATAAAGATAAAAGTCAGCGAGCCGATAATCGTCGCTAGACTCAGTACGATATCGGCCGAGCGGGCCAGCAGCACCAGCCCCACGCCGCCAAGGACACAGATCAAGCCCCACAGCAGCGCCCGTAAACTACTGCCGTAAGTAACGGCCTCAAACAAATGGCTGGCCGGTTGTTTATGTTGGCTAGCCAGCCGTTTTAATTCGCGGGCCGGTGTCGCGTAATAGACTTTACGGGCCACCGCCAGGGCCATCGCCAGGCCGATCAAGAGTAGGCTGATAATAACTGTCATTATCATAAGCATATATCCTATGACGTTTTTTGTCATTATTGCCGCGAGCGCGCTATACTAACAATAACTTTAAGAGGGAGTTTCTGATGTCCAAACAATTTTGGGGAGCGATTATTATTGTCCTGTTAGTCCTAGGCGGCATTGCCGTAGCTAATAAGAGTGACGCGAAAACCACAGCTAGCAGCAGTGCCAAGCCGACAAGTCACATTACCGGTGCCGGCAGCAAAAAGGTCACTTTAGTCGCCTACGAAGATTTTCAGTGTCCTTTCTGTGGCCAGTACTTCCCGACCCTGCGCCAGATCAGCGAAACCTACAAAAATGACATTACCTTTCAGTTCCGCCACTTTCCGATAACCAGCCTACACCAAAATGCCTTTGCCGCCTCGCGGGCCGCCGAAGCCGCCGGTTTGCAGGACAAGCCAGGTAAAAGCGACAAATTCTTCGCGATGTTCGACGCCCTATATCAAAGCCAGAGCCAATGGTCGGTCAGCAGCACGCCACAGTCGACCTTCGAGCAGTACGCCACGTTATTAAAGTTGGATCTTGCTAAGTTCAAGCTCGACTACGCCAGCAGCCAGGTCAACGACGCCATAAACGCCGATATGGCGGAAGGCAACCGCCTGGGCGTCACCGGCACACCGACCTTCTTCCTGGACGGCAAGCAGGTCAAGATCAACAACACCGTAGCCGCATTTTCCAAAGCCATCGATACCGAGATCGCTAAAAAGAACCCCGGCAGCAGCACTACTGTAATGACACCGACCACTACACCGGCGCCTGCTAGCCCCGACGCCGCAGCGCCGCAGCCAAATCAGTAATTAGTATTCGAGAAATTGCGTCCACTCAGGACGCTTGACACGCACCGGAATGGCTTCGGCCTGACTGGCCAAACCTTATTTAACAGACACGTACAGCCAGTGATGGTCGCTGTAGCGGGCGACGCTTTGCAACAGGCCGGCCGCCGGTTGTCGGGCGCGCAAAGCTTCGCGGACAATCGTCGACGATACCGTCGGCGCAAAACTAGTCAGCATCGTGGCCGCCAGGGGCTGGAGCGGCCAACTGGCGATGGCTCGCTGCAAATCTTCGGCGTCGCTACCCTCCCGGGCGGCAATCACCAGCTCGCTGACTTTCAATAATTGCTCGGCCAACGGCCAATCAGGTAAACTCGAAACCACGTCCGAACCGAATAAGAATACCAGCTGCTGGCCCTTAAACTTCTGTTGCAACATTGGTAACGTTCGTTTGACCATAAAATTAACTTCTACCGACTCCAAAACATCAAACTTTTTATACGGTTCGGCGGCCCGTTTAAGCATCGCGACGCGGTGCGCGAAATGCTCGACGCCGCTCTTATGCCGCGGCCGACGCTCTGGCAAGAAATACAGCTCGTCCAAATGAGCTTG
The DNA here is from genome assembly GCA_038231175.1 of Saccharimonadales bacterium (SeqCode). GTDB lineage: Bacteria > Patescibacteriota > Saccharimonadia > Saccharimonadales > UBA4665 > UBA4729. The sequence continues at coordinate 2,661 of JBBRLU010000029.1, forward strand.
CTCCAGCGCCTGCAGCGCGAAGGTAATATGCCCGACATGCACCGGGTCAAAGCTGCCGGCGTAAATTCCAATCCGTTTCATAGTCATTGCTTAATTATATAGGCTTGATACGGTTTGAGGCCATGGACTAGACTGTCGGAAGTAAGACGAGAAGCGTCCCGAACGGTTAACTGCCTGAGGAAGCTTGTCATTTTTTATAACCCACGGCGGCTTTTATTTTAGCCTCAGCCCGAGGTATCGGGTGACCTCTAGGCAGTTTTTTTCTCAAGTAATTCAGAGTTTTTGGCTTCGGTTGGGCAGCAGTTTCCTTTTTGCCACCGTTACCTTTAGAGACGACCTTACCACCCACTACTCGCGCACTACAGCTCGTACAGTTTTGATTAGGTGAGCATTTGTAGCCCCACTGGTCTTTATCACCACAAAATGGACAGGTCATTTTTACGAATTCGTCTGCTTCGCTCGACTCAGAGCTACCGTCCAGCGAGTCCTTAGATATATTCGCGCCGCTGGTCGCCGATGGGCAAGAGCTAGATTTAGCCGTGTCTTGGGCTCGGCCGAGCGACAAGTTACTGGCCGCGATATCACCCTGTTGCAAGTGCAGCCGGGCGTGTTCGATATGGGCAGCGGCTACAGCACCGAACGCCAAGGGGTTGATCCTTGTGTCTTGCACGGCCTGCACGACCATGTGCTTTTCTGACACTTTGTGCAGCAGTTCTACAGCTTGAACCCGGGTCTTAACGGTGTGTGCTTTGGCAATAAGCTCGTTCACGACTCGCTCAATCCTCGGTTCGAAGGTGCGTTCCCGTTGACGACAATTTTCTAATGCCGCAGCATAACTTAGCACCGGTTTGTCTTCGCCGACAAACGTCCCGGCCTGTTTGTCCCACATCTGCACGACACTCATGGCCCCCAGCGGCAACAGGTCATTGCGCACCAGTACCGGCATGTCAATAATTTCGGCGGTTGTCTTATTGGCATAGTCTACGCTCAGTTCATTTCCGAGGGCTATGACGGTTGTCATGTCGTGCCGCTCGCTGGCAGTACTCTTTTTACCAGACACGAAGGCCGCTTCCGTGGCCAGACCTTCCCCGAATTTCGAGGTCACCTGGATCGAACAACTCATCGTCTCCCTGAAAAAACCGTCCATATCTTCGGCTAGTGAAAATACCACCAAGCTGTAATCATCGAACAGTCCTTCATGGTTCAACTGCTCGATCCGAAAGGCATTACGCGTTTCGGCCTCGGTGCGGGCGCGCATGGTAGGGTTGCCGCTGGCAAAGCGCAGACTGTTGGCATTAATAGTTTCAAAACTTTGGCCAAACTGCTGGATCTTACCCTGTTCATCAATCATCAGCGGCACTTTTTTGCCGACATGCCCACTCTTGAGAGTCCGCTCAATGGCATCGGTGCTAGCATTCATGTACACCATGGCCTTAGCTTCCTGATCGCCCTCGGCTGCTCGCTGTAGTCCGTCAAACAATGATTCTATCGGGTGCTCGATACTCGGGCTTTCGACAAGCTCAACGCTGCTGTTGGTAACGATGGCACCGATGAAGCGGGCCGCTCGCCGCCGCGTCAGGTCGTCGCTGGCCATCTCTGGAACCAAGACGATATCGGGTAGCGGTTCGACGAATCGGGGACCGATATCGTATAAAGGCGCTAATTCTAGTTGTAATTCGGCTGCAACGGCCATGTTTTCCCTCAGCTCGAGTAGGGCAAACGGCCTTAAACCAGGCGCGCTCTTGCTCGAGAGACTTTTACAAGCTGTATCGGACTTGAGGTTCACCCCTTACCGTTGCGGCACAGTGCCCGAATTTCACAGGCTTCCAGCGAGTTGTTTGTTAATACTTATTGTCTAAGTTCCAGTAGTTTAGCACTCGCCGGCTACGCTAGATATAGTAGTATTTACGTCAGCTAAACACTAGTGGTATGGTGCCTTAGTGGGCCGAGAAGGTTTCGATAGCGCCGTACAGGGCGCCGTAGTCGGGCGTTAAGCCGTGGTCGGTGTAGGACATAAAGAAGCTGTGAGTCGTGCCGCCCTCGCCCTGCACAATCACCTTATTGATGCTACCGGCGGCGCTGGTACCGACGACGTTGCGGGTAGTGTTATGGAGGTCGCATAAAAAGTCGACCTTCTGCCATTTGGCAGGGTTGCCGCTTTGACCAGAGGCTGGAGCGGCTTTAGTAAAGTCAGCACAGTTATCGGAGATGCTGCCATCGGCCGTAATATGCGTGCCACTGGCTTCAACCGGCTGGACCCGATTAACCGGAAAATTAACCGGCGTGGTATCTTGATAGACATCGAGTATCTGCCCAACCGACAGCTTACCGGTGCCCTGGAAACGATAGATGTTATACTCGCCCGTAATATGCTCGCGTAGCGTCCAGTCGGTCGGTAGTTTCAGATCAAAACCGGGCTCACTGAATGTCTTTGACGTCGCTAAGGCATTATTTACTTTGGTAGTCACGGCTGCGGCCTGGGTGATCGTGGTCGCCGTATGGACCCGGGTACCGAGAAACACGCCGCCGATAATCAACAGCAGCACTACTAGACAGGCGGCCAGCCATAACGGCCAACGCCGCTTTTTCTTGTTAGGTTTTAAGCCGACGCGGTACATCTTAGTTAGCCGGCTTGAGGGCCGTTAAACGGGGCATGAAACTCTGGGCGGCACCGTCCAGACCCAAGATCTTCAAGGCACCGACCAGGACATACAGATTGTCCAGACCTTCGCTATCGGCCGCCTGCTCGACTTGCCGGAAAGCATGCTCCACCTTCTCGACCAGCCACTTCTCTTCGCCGGGCGCTACCAGATTGGTCACCAGCGCTAGCGGCTCGCTACTCTCGACGACTTCCAATGAGCGGGCCGATCGATCGCGCTTGCGCAGATGACCACGCTTGATAAGATTACCAACGTGCAGTGCCACCGTCGCCACCGAGGTGTAGCTGAGGCCGTTCATTATTTCGCGGTAGCTCGGGCTGTAGCCGTGCTCGGCAATAAAGGCCTCTACGTAACCTAGTAGTTCACGCTGTTTTTTTGTTGGTCGCACGCTATTTTGAGTGCTTGTTTGTTTTTCGTTCATACCACAACCATTATGCCACAAACTGCCGGCGGACTCTAGACAGGGCAAGAGTTCGGATGTGTACTGAAGTAATTGGCACTCGACCTGCAGAGATACCGATGGTGCTCAAATGCTACCAGAGCTACCGCCAAAATGACAACTAGTATTACAATCCAGGCTATCACGTTTCCGGTATATGCCTACCGACAATCCAGTCAGTAACACCTAACTCGCGTTTCGAATATGCACCCATCTCATTTAAGCGATCGGTTACATCTTTTATCTGTTCTTCGGTAGTCGTATCGACGAAGGTAAAAATAACAGTGTGGCGAATTCTCATGTCTGTACGTTGCTATTTGCGAGGTTTAAGTTCATTTTTGACGCGATCGTTGAGATAGACCTTCATCAAAGATTGGTACGGAACATCCTGTTCATTTGCCAATTCTTTGATACGTGACAACAGCGGAGCTGGCAATCGCAATGATATAGATTCCGTCGTCGGCTTGAGATTAGGAAAGCTAACCTGCGTCGCCTCAGCCCAGTTTACATAGTCGGTAGAGTCATGAGTACTCCAGAAGGCAGTTGCCTCCTGTTCGGTTTTAAAATTAGGAATCTTCTTCAAAATCTTCATATGCATCTTTCTCTGCTGTGGTCATATCTCTAGCTGAGATGACTCTTATTTTGTTGCGCCTGATCGTGAAAGCGATAAACAATCGACGATCGGCGTTGGTCTTACCGAGTGCAAACATTCGGCGCTCTTTATTCGTAGAATGTTCTCTGTCAGCCGCCATGACAAATGGCTTATTCATACATGCTTCTTCCGCTTCTTGCCAAGAAACATCGTGCTTAGTTATATTCTTATGGAGATTGCCCTTGTCCCATTGGAATGCAATTGGTTCAGGTAGTATCTCCATCTACTCAGTATATCTCTGTAATATACAAAGTCAACACATTATGTAGTTCACTTATTTATTCAATTTTGCGCGAATTATACGCCTTTTCGAGTTTCAGGGAAAACCCAGTATTTGTACCAGAAAAAGCTCCAGACGGTGAAGAAGCCGGACGAGATAAAGAAGCCGATGTAGGGGCTGATGCCGAAGTGATTGAGGCCGCCGATGATGGCGTAGTCAATGCCGAAGCCGATGGTTTCGATAAAGACGTAGCGCGCCAGGTGCTCGATTTCGCGGAGGTGCTTGCCGGTTGGCGCGAAGGCCCAGTAGCGTTGCACTAGATAATTGAGCGTCCAGCCGACGATGTCGGCCAAGATCTTGGACGGTAGCCAGGACCAGTGTAGACCGGAATAACAGATGGCAAAGATAGCGTAGCCGCTCCAGAAGTACAGACTACCGCCGGCCATATATTTGGCGAATTGCAGCAGCCGAGCGCGCTGCCTGGGGCTAAGTTTTGGCACGGGCCGTCGCCTTAGACGCGGCCGTCGCCTTAGGCACGGCCGGCTCCTTTGGCACACTGGCCATGGCCACGCCGGCCAGGCCCCACCAGACGTAGGCCAAGGTGTCGTCGGCCCAGGCGTGTGACAGCAGATTGACAACCGTCAGGCCAATCAGGCTGGCGAACAACGTCAGGGCCAACGGGTCGGCCCGGCGTAACCACAATAAATAGCCGACACCAAGGTTGATCAGGATAAATAAGCCCAGACCCCAGACACCGACCTCTTGACCGAGCTGCAGAAAGTAATTCTCGGCGATCCGGGCCGGCCCGCGGTTGTAGACGCTGGCCGGTCCGGCCGTACCAGGGCCGCGGCCGAGCGGTTGGCGCACTATATCGTGGCTGGCCGCTGCCAGCGAGTGCAGATGCCCACCATTGCTGCTGGTGGCGACGGCCGACTTAGTCTGGGTATGTAAGACGATGTTTTCCAAGCGGCTGCTCTTATGCACGATAACGGCGCCGACACCGCCTACCAGCAGCAGCGCGACGGCGAGTAAACCGAGCAGTTTTTTAGCCTGATCGGCCCGAGCCATGACGGCCGTTACAATCACTAAGCTAACCACCACGCCCAGGACAGCGCTGCGCGAAAAACTAAAGCCCAACACCACCAACCCAGCTACTAACAGCCCGCCCAAACGCCACTTTTTGCTGGCCCGCAGCAGCACCACCAAAGCAGCGGTCAGCGGTACTAACAGATAAGCACCGAGCGGATTCGGCCCGCGCAAGGTGCTGGCAATGCGCACGAAATCACGGTTACTGTTGACCGTCTCAAACGGCAGGATCGTCATCGGGCCGTAGCCAAAGTGGCGCAGGAAATCAGCCGGCAAAACGATAATCTGCAGTAGCCCGAAAGCGATCACCACGACCGCCGGCCACAGCACCAGTCGTTGCCAATTGGTCTGCAGGCGGCTGGTCCGCAGCGCGATCGCCCAGACCAGCAAAAAGAAGCCCAGGAACCGCAGGTTGACCAGTAGGCCGTAGGCCAGCGCTTTTGGCGTCACCTGCCCCGTATGCAAGCTATTCAGACCGGCCAGGGCTTGGAGGCCACCGTATAAAATAACCAACCAGACTAAGCGCCGCGTCAGCGTATGGCTGCGGATCTTATGGTCGGTCAGTAACAAATAAAATACCGCTGCAGCTATTAGTAATAAAAGCGCCTCTTTCCAGAGACGCAGCGCGGTGTAATGGCCGACTAGACTCGACAACCAGACCGTTAAAAACGCGTGGAACGGGACCAGGGCGATAATTATAGCCGCCAGATTAGCGGCATAGGATAGAACGGTATACTTAAGAGCAGCGGCTTTCATGGCTTGGACCTTAGTATAGCGAACAATGCGCTATACTGTTAGGACATCTATGCGAAATAATGCGGCCGTTGTTTATAACATTTGTTTGATCATTGGCGATTTCTTGGCCCTGGTGCTGGCTTTTGGCGTAGCTTATATCCTCCGCGTCAGCTTAAGCCACACGGCGCTGAGCGCCAACGTGCCGGTCCACACCTACTTGTCTATCTCGGTGGCCCTGTTGCCGTTCTGGATCTTCGTGTTTGCGATCTTAGGCCTCTACAACGGCCGGATTTACGAAAAGCGCTTCAGCGAGCTGGGCCGGGTCTTAGTCGGCTCGTTCATCGGCATACTGTTCGCTATCAGCGCCGCCTACATTGCCAACGTCGCCATCTTCCCAGCCCGCTTAGTCACCGTTTACGGCTTTGGTCTGGCGGCTTTCTTTGTCTTTAGCTTTCGGACTATTGCCCGGGCCATCCGCCGCGAACTGTTCAGCTTTGGCGTCGGCATCAATAACGTATTATTAGTCGGTGACACCCGGACCACCAATCTGATGCTAAAGTCTCTAGCGCGCACCGATATCACCGGCTACCGCGTCTTAGGCGTCGTCGGCGGCCACAAACACCCGTTCAAAGACGGCGGCCTAGTTATAACTAAGACCTATGCCAGTTTTGCTAGCGCCGTCCAGGCGCTCCGCGGCCAACAACTGCACACCATCATCCAGACCGAATTATATCCGCAGGCTGAAGATAACGACCAGATCCTGACCTACGCCCAACAGCAGCACGTCGCCTACCGCTTCGTACCTGGTAACAGCGAGTTGTTTGTCGGCAATATCGAGGTCGATCTGTTCCACTCGGTGCCGATTATCGCCGTCCACCAGACGGCCCTTGTCGGCTGGGGCCGGGTCGTCAAACGGCTGTTCGACATCTTTGCCAGCGCTGTCTTTCTGATCGTAGCGTCGCCGTTCATGCTGCTGATCGCCCTGGCCGTCAAGCTGGGCGACGGCGGACCAGTGTTCTTCCGCCAGGAACGCTTAAGCCGTTTTAATGCCAAGGTGTACATCTATAAATTCCGCTCTAATAAGATGGCCTACAACGGCCTGCACCCCGAGGAAGCCTTTGCTAAGATGGGCCAGCCCGAGCTTATTAAAAGTTACCGTGACCATGGTGATTATCTGCCCCACGACCCGCGCATAAGTAGTTTTGGCCGCTTTTTGCGGGCCGCCAGCCTGGACGAACTGCCCCAGTTATTTAATGTCTTGAAGGGCGATATCAGCTTGGTTGGACCGCGGGCTCTGGTGCCCTTCGAGCTCGAGCAGTACGCCCAAAAAAGTCTTATCCTGAGTGTTAAATCCGGCTTAACCGGACTGGCTCAAATATCCGGCGTCCGCGATTTGAGCTTCGAACAACGACGAACGCTCGACTTATACTATGTCCAGAACTGGAGCTTCTGGAGCGACATCGTGATTCTGTTCCGCACTGTGTCGGTGGTGTTGTTTCACAAAGGCACGCGCTCATGAAAGTCGCCATTGTCTG
>JBBRLU010000030.1:0-9635 GCA_038231175.1 Saccharimonadales bacterium (SeqCode)
ATCATCTAGCCCAATCTCATCGAACGTTCTGGGGTTCGGTGGGGCAATGAAATAACTGTCTCGACTCCGGCCTTTGTTGCTATGAGCGAAGCGACTTCGAGACTCTAGAATCCGATTTATCTTGATTACGCCGCTGCGACTCCGCTCGACGAGCAGGTCCTGGCCGCGATGCAGCCCTTTTTAACGACTGAATTTTATAACCCTTCGGCAACTTACAACGCTGGTCGCAGGGTACAGGCTGCGCTTGATGAGGCCCGCCGTCAAGTTGCCGAAGTCTTAGGCGCCCGGCCCAGTGAGATCATATTTACGGCCGGCGGTACTGAAGCTAATAACCTGGCTATTCACGGTGTCATGAGTCAGTACCCAGAGTCAAACTTAGTGCTGAGCGCCATCGAGCACAGCGCCGGGCTCAAGCCGGCGGCTAAGTATCACGCCAAGATAGTTGCAGTTGGCGCCGATGGCCTGATTGACCCGGCAGCCGTCGTGGCCGCCATCGATGACACGACGGTGCTGGTAAGCATCATGTACGCCAACAACGAGATCGGTACCGTCCAGCCGCTACCAGCCATCGCTCGACAATTGGTCACGATTCGGAAGACGCGCCTCAAAAGCGGTAACCGATTGCCGCTACTACTCCATAGCGACGCCTGCCAGGCGCCGAATTACCTCGACATGCAGGCCGCCCGTCTAGGCGTCGACCTGATGAGCCTGAACGGCAGTAAGGTCTACGGTCCCAAACAGTCGGGAGCCTTGTTTGTCAAAGGCGGTATTAGCCTCCAGCCGCTGATTCTGGGTGGTGGTCAGGAACGGGGGCTGCGTTCGGGCACCGAAAACGTCGCCGGTACCGTCGGCTTTGCTGCGGCTTTACAATTAGCCCAGCGATTACGCCCGGCTGAAGTCGCCCGGCTGCAGTCTTTGCAGACAACTTTTATCGAACAGCTCGAAGCTAGTCTGCCGACGATGCGGCTTAATGGCTCGCGCCGCCACCGCTTACCGAACAACGTCCACCTGACTTTGGCCGGCATCGATAACGAACGCCTACTGATGCAACTCGACGAACAGGGTATCATGGCCGCCGCCGGTTCGGCCTGCAGCGCTAGCAGTCAGACGGCCTCGACGGTGTTAGCGGCCCTCGGCCTGAACGCCGAAGCGGCCCGCTCATCGATCCGCTTCAGCCTCGGCCGCCAAACCACGGCCGAGCAGCTGGAGCGCGTGGTCCAGGTCATGGCGCAGCTGGTAACCTGAAACGCTTAGTGCCAGCAACCCAGAAGCTTTTACGGCGCTAAGCAAAAGCGGTATACTGGGGCCAGATCATGCGCTACCTGACAGCTTTTAAATATTTCGCCGCCGTTATCGCTCTGAGTTTGGTAGTGACGCTTGGCCAGCTGCCCGGCCACGGCGCCGCCGCTGCCAAGACTTTGACTACCATCAAGCCGCCGCCGACCGCCAGTCCGGTCAATATCACCCAGGCCATCACCCAGAGTTTTAACGCCGACCCGAGCGTCCAACTGGGCATGATCGTCAAACTGAAAGACAAGGACCCCGGTACCGTCGAGCCCATCACCCAGGCAACGCTGACCAAGCTGTTGGGCGTAGTCGTGCCGCCTAACGATTCGACGGTTACGATCTCTCCCGCCAGCGCTAAGAAGCAGCAGGTCTTCGTAGCCAGTTCCGGGCAGTACACGACACTTGTCAGTAACGAGAACGGAGCTATCAAGGCCGGCGACTACATCACCGCCTCGGCGCTAGCCGGCATCGGTATGAAGGCCGACGAAGGCCAGTCGGTCATCCTCGGTAAGAGCGCCGGTGCCTTTAGCGGCACGGCCAATGTCATCGGTAAGGTGGCCCTTAAGAATTCGCTGGGTAAGACGACCGAGGTGTCGCTGGGCCGGGTAGCGATCATCCTGGACGTGTCACACAACCCCTTGGAATCTAAATCGACTAATTTCGTACCAGGCTTTCTGGCCCGCGTCTCGCAATCAGTCGCCGACAAACAAGTCAGCGCCGCGCGCATTTATCTGGGCCTGGCGATCCTGGCCCTGACTACTGTTATTACCGCCAATCTGGTCTATGGCGGCGTCCGCAGCGGCATGATTTCCGTCGGTCGTAATCCGTTGTCCAAAAAGTCGATCATCAAGAGCCTGATCCAAACGGTCGTAGCCGGTTTAATCATTTTCATTGTCGGCGTGCTTGCGGTATACTTATTATTAAAGCTTTAGCATTATGGTGGATAAACAAACATGACAATCTGGTGGTTATATTTAATACTTACACTCCTAGCAGCCGTCGGGATCGCCTTCGTCTGGTTGATCGTCAAAGTCGGTGCCGGCGCTACATCGGCTAAGGGCGCCAAAACCGGGGTCGAATCGATCCAGGAGGCGGCTGACGCCGATGTCGAACACATCTTTAATGAAGATTTCCGCGAAGAGCTGCGTAACCGTGGCCGGCTGCATTTCGAGAAGATTATCGGCGAGAACGCCATGTTCCTACAACAGGATCTGCGCCTGACGACGTCGCAGCTTAATGAGTACATGAAGACCGAGATCGCCAGCAAGCTGAAAGAAGAGTTCAGAAAATATGAAGAGTCGATCATGGACGCCAAACAACTGGCCATCGAGTCGATCCAAAAGACTAACGCCGCCATCGACGAGCAACGGGCCCAGATGGGCCAGGCCGTCCAACAGGAAATGCTCGCCGCCAAGCAGCAGCTGGTCGAGCGCTTCGAACAGAACATGGCCGATATCATCAACCACTACGTGATCGCTGCCATCGGCAATCAGATCGATCTCAATGACCAGCTGGAATATATCCTGGCCGATCTTGAGGCCAACAAGCAAGCTATCGTCGAGGACATCACCAATGGCGCCTAAGCCGATCGAACTGACGCTACCGTTACTCGTGACGAGTCCGGTCGACGTCGGGCGCCTGGTCCGCGAAGTCGAAGCGCTTGACAACAGCCTGATGCAGCACGACGTCGTCGGTGGTAGTGAGCCGGTCAAGATGCCTAAGACCAGTCTGCTACTTGACGCCATGATCGATGCCAACAGGCTCGTCCTGACCGATCCGACGCAACGACAGCAGGTGCTGCTGTTTCTGCAGGCCGTCCACGCCAAGGCGCCGGTGATCCACATCAGTTTCAGCGCCGACCCGGCCCCGGCCTTCATCGAGAAATTAATGACTTGGCTGCGCCGCGAAATTAGCGCCCAGGTCCTGATCACCGTCGGCCTGCAGCCGACTATCGGCGCCGGTTGTCTGGTCCGGACCACTAACAAATTTTATGATTTCTCGCTGCGCCAGAATTTTACTAAGAACCGGGCCCTACTGATGGAAAAACTGCGTGAGGCGACGGCCGCATGAACTCTGGCAATCAACACTTCGACCAGTTCATCGCTGCTGGCAACCCGATCGGTGAGGTCATCTCGGTCGAGAAATTCCTGATCAAGGCCCGTGGTCTGCAGCCCTGTGCCGTCCACGCCCTGATCATGTTTGATGACGGCAGCAAGGGCTTCGTGCACCAGGTTCAATCCGATCACGTCGTTATCCTGCACCTTGGCGTCGAGAGCCTGCGCGTCGGCATGGTAGCCGTCGTCCAACACCAGGAATTAGTCACCAAAGTCGGTAAGGATTACGTCGGCCGCGTCATCTCGGTTACCGGTGAGCCGCTCGATGGCAAGGGCCCGATCGCCACTGCTGCCACCCGCCAGGTCTTTAACACCGCCCCGACGCTGTACGAGCGTAAGCTGTTGTCGGATCAGCTGGAAAGCGGCATCACCGCCATCGACTCCTTGTTTCCGATCGTCCGTGGCCAGCGCATGGCCCTGCTCGGCGATAGTAAATCCGGTAAGAGTACGATGGCCACCCAGCTGACAATTAACCAGAAGAACACCGACCAGACGGTGGTCTATTGCCTGATTGCCAAGCGTCGTTCCGACGTCGACACCTTGCTCAGCCGTCTGCAGGAAGCTGGCGGTATGGAGAAGGCGATCGTCGTCGTGTCGACGATGTTCGAATCTTTGATCATGAGCTATCTGGCGCCCTACGTCGCCTGTGCCCACGCCGAATTCTTATGGCAGGACTGCCAACAGGACACCATTATCATCTACGACGACCTGACCAGCCACGCCCACGCTTACCGGGAAGTGGCGCTGCTGTCGGGCGTCAGCCCTGGTCGTGACTCCTACCCGGGAGACATGTTCTACGCCCACTCCAGTCTGCTGGAACGGGCCGGCCGATTAGATTCGACGGGCAAATGCCTGACCAGCGTACCGATGGTCCATGCCGCCAACGGCGACATCACGGCTTACCTACCGACCAACATCATGTCAATCACCGACGGCCAGTGGATCCTCGACATGGATATCTTCCGTAGCGGTGTCCGCCCGGCCATGAACATCGGACTGAGCGTCACCCGTGCCGGTGGTGTCGGTCATAACAAACGCCAGAAGGGCTACGCCGCCAAAACCCTAAAGACGCTGGCCGATTTCCGTCAAGCTGAGGAATTCTCGCACTTCGGCAGCGAATTAGCCGTCGAAGCCAAGCGCGCCTTGGCGACCGGTCACCGCGTCTTCGAGATCCTGACCCAAAGCCCGACCGATACCTATTCGCTGATGGCCCAACAACTGATGTTCGACATCATCCTGACCGTCGACGACGGTGAAAGCCTGGACTTGAATACCCTCAAATTAAACTCCAACGAATATGGCAAGAAAGTTACCAAAGACGAAGAATTTGACGCCGTCCGGGCCGAGTTAAAACAGAAATGTCTGATCGAGCTGAAAGGCGCCCCAGCTCCGGCGCCTACGCCGCCGGCCGAACCACCGGTCGATCCAAATGCGCCAGCCGCTGGTAGCAAAGAAGACAAGAAGGCTAAAAAAGAGGCCGAAAAAGAACAAGAGAAGGCCGATAAAGCCGCCAAAAAAGAATTAGCCGGAGCCACCGCATGAAACGTCCTGCCGAATACGCCCGTGAAGAAATCTCGATGGCGACACTCGTCGAGCTGACCAGTGTCTTCGAAGGCATCGCCAGCATGCGCATCGGTCAGATCAAGAACCAGGTATTGCAATCGACCAAGTTCTTTAACGAGATCTGGGCCATCTATACCCAGCTGCGTGTCGATAACTTATTCAGTTTTGGCCGCGAGGTCAATAAGGATGTCATCCAGAAGGAACTGTACATAATCATTACGGCCGAAGGTGGCTTCAGCGGTGACATCGACCAGAAACTGGTCCAATTAATGCTCACCACCTATAAGGAGGAAGAACAGGACATCATGGTCATCGGGCACCACGGTGCCTTACAATTGGCGCAGCGCGGGGTGGTCTATAAGAAGTACTTCAAATTACCCAACAAAGACGAGAATATCAACGTCACGCCGATCATCCGACAAGTGCAGCAGTACAAGTCGACCAAAGTGTTCTATCAGGAATACGTGTCGCTGACGGTCCAGGACGTCAAGCGGATTGAGTTATCGTTGGCCGTCAAGGGCCTTGGCGATACGACCGAACGACCGGAAGATATTATCTCTGAAGACACCTATATCTTCGAGCCCAGCACCTATACCGTGGCCGCCCACCTGGAACGGTCGATGATGCAGATCGCCGTCAGTCAGCTGATCCTGGAGTCCAAGTTAGCCCAGTACGCTTCACGGTTCCGGGCCATGAGCGCCTCACACACCCGGGCCGAAGAGTCGCGCGGCGAAATCCACATGGCTTTTAACCGGGCTCGTCGCGGGATCAAGGACGAACGCTTAAAAGAAATTATTAACGGTATGAAGAAGAGTAAAGCCGGAGCAGCAAAGTAATGGCCGGAGTCGTCATATCAGTCAAAGACCTAGTCGTCCGGGCCCAATTTGACGCCGACAGCCCCAGCGTCAACGAGATCATCGAAGTTAACAATAGCTTCGGTACCAAATTACTGGTCGACCACCTGGAACCGGGCGGTATCGCCTTCTGTCTGAACGTACGCTCCGACCTGCGCATCATGAAGGGCATGACCGCCGACCGGACCCATAAGGGAATTGAGATTCCTGTCGGTGAATTGACGATCGGCCGCATCTTGAACGCCCTCGGCGATCCCCTCGACGGTCAGCCGGCTGTCGTTGGCCCCGATGTCAAATACAAGGATATCTTGAAGCTACCGGAGCGGACGACTAACTTTTCGGTGTCTAAGCCAGAGATCCTAGAGACCGGTATCAAAGTCATCGACTTCTTTACACCGTTCGTCAAAGGCCGTAAGATCGGCATTATCGGTGGTGCCGGTGTCGGTAAGACGGTGCTGACGATGGAGCTGATCAACAACGTCGCCCGTAGCGGCAGCGGCTTGTCGTTCTTTGCCGGTATCGGTGAGCGTATCCGCGAAGGTCACGAACTCTACGAAACGCTTAAGGAAAATGACCTGCTTAAAAACACCTGTATGTTCTTTGCCCAGATGAATGAAAACCCGGTCCAGCGGGCCCTGATCGGTATCTCGGCGACGGCCAGCGCCGAATATTTCCGCGATGAGCAAAAGAAAAACATTTTGTTCTTCGCTGACAATATGTTCCGTTATATCCAGGCCAAGAACGAGATGTCGACCATCCTCGACCAAGTGCCGAACGAAGGTGGTTACGAGCCGACGATCTTCTCTGACGTCAAGGTCTTGCAGGACCGCTTGAGTTCCAATGAGAACGGTTCCATAACCTCGGTTCAGACCATCTATGTCCCGGCCGATGACATCTCCGACCCGGCGGTACAGTTTATCCAGCACGAAATGGACTCCATCATCGTCCTGTCCCGTAAGGTGGCCGAGCAAGGAATGCGTCCGGCGGTCGACCTAAACCTGACCAACTCCAGCTTACTGACGCCCGAAGTCGTCGGCGACCGCCACTACCTACTCAGCGTCCAAGTCCAGGCCTTGTTGCAAAAATATGAGTCTCTCAAAGGCATTATCGCTATTATCGGTGAAAACGAACTGAGCCCGGCCGACCGCTCTGACTACGCCAAAGCTAAGAAGCTGATCCAAAACTTTACCCAGAACATGAACGTCATGACCAAGATGAACGGTGTCCCCGGCGACTTCTTTACCCGTGAAGACACCCTCAAGAGCATCGAAGAAATCATCGTATGAGCGACGCCGCTGACGACAAGCAGCAGCCCCATGCTATCCTTGATGAGACCGGACCCGTCAGTCAATCCGAAACAGAGCAGAACCAAGCAGCTGCCGACTATGCCGAGAAAACGATCGATGGCCAACTCAGTATGGAGGTCAGGATTCACTCGCCGTTTAAGAATTATTACGACGGTGACGCCTTCAGTATCAGCGGCGAAAACGCCACCGGGCCATTCGACATCCTACCGCGCCACCACAATTTCATATCGTTACTTAGCCCCTGCGAACTAGTCGTCCGTTCGCCTAAGGGCGACGAAAAGATATTGATCGGCGGCGGCATCATGCACGTCAAGGCCGATAAGGTCATCGTCTTCCTAGACGTCTAAGCCGTTCGTTAAGTGCCGCTCGCCGTGACATGTCAGGCCGCTGCCGCTATACTACAACCGATGCAGAAGATAATCTTATTCTATAAATTCGTGCCGATCGCTGACCCGGAAGCGGTGACGTTATGGCAGCAGACGTTAGCCGCAAGCCTCGGTCTCAAAGGACGCATCCTGATTGCCGAGCATGGGATTAACGGCACCCTAGGCGGTAGCCTCAAGGACCTGACGGCGTACATCAAAGCCACTAATGGCTATAGCGCCCTCAAAGACACCGTTTTCAAATGGAGTGATGGGACCGGCCGGGATTTTCCTAAACTATCAGTCCGTAAGCGGCCGGAAATCGTGACCTTTAACGCCGCCAGCGAGATCAAGGTCGACGCCAACGGCATCATCGGTGGTGGTAAACACCTGCTGCCGGAAGAAGTGCATAAATTAGTCGTCGACCGTGGCCAGGACGTCGTCTTCTTCGATGGTCGCAACGCCTACGAAGCCGCCGTCGGTAAGTTCAAGGACGCCGTCATAGCCGACGTCAAGCTGACCCGTAACTTCAAACAAGAACTAGCCGACCCCAAATACGACGCCATCAAAGATAAGCCGGTAGTCACCTATTGCACCGGCGGCATCCGCTGCGAAGTCCTCAGCATGCTGATGAAAAAATCAGGTTTTAAAGAGGTCTACCAACTAGACGGCGGCATCGTAAACTACGGTAAACAATATAAAGATGACGGCCTGTGGGAAGGCTCGCTCTACGTCTTCGACTCCCCATGGGCGTCAAGTTCTCTGACAAGGCCAAAGATATCGGCGACTGCGTCCATTGTCTGGCCAAGACCAGCAACTACGAGAACTGCGCCGTCACAGATTGTAACAGTCTAATCATAAATTGTGTCGACTGCCTTGCAGCTAATAAAACCACCTGTCCAGCCTGCCGGATTAGTCATACGATTATTGATAAATTATAGTTGACAAATAAGCAAACTACGTATATAATCTTAGTATAGTATTTGGTTGACCACTCGGTATAACGCCTTCGCAAGAAGGAAATCATTACACCGTATTGGCCATACAAATACCCCGCAGCGGTACGCTGCGGATTACGTAACTAGCTCTGGAGTCCAGCATGTGTAAGACTATCGAACGCGGCCTGACGTCGTAGGAATCAATCAAGCCGCGATTATCGTTTAACCAGCTGGCACGTAGTCGTGGTGGAAAAATAGTTCTAGCCGCAGTTGGTGCTGCCGTTGTCTACAAATCGTTACCTACAATGGCTAATGTTCATAACAAGGTCGACGCCAAGCGAGTAGTCGTTGAAAGCACAGTTACAGCACTCGACCCATTACAGCTGGCTTGCCGCGATGTAATGTCAGCCAATGTTACTGGCCGTGGCCCAACAACGATTAGTACAAGCATTGGAGACATCCCAGGCAGTGGATACACAACCGAACTACGTAATGGCCAGGCGCAGGAGAACACACCTGCTAAAACGCAGACCATGACTTGTCTACCTAGCCCCCATATAACAATTTCAAACCCTGATAAGCGTCACGAAGTTGTCACGATAGACGAAACTGATATTCAACTTTTTACCCGTTATGTCGAAGACCAAACCACTGTCGTTACCAGTCCTAAACCCTTAGCCGCCGCCGGTGAGGCCATCGGTAGTGCACTTAACCTCTTAAGCTTTGGACACGCTAAAACTTATATGCCCCTTGACGAACGCATGAAGGCGGAGGCTGAAAGTTTCACGCGACAGGTAGGTGTTAATACTGTCGAAAAGCAGTGCGCGACGCAAGCCTGGGATCAAACGAGGTTGGTTATCGAAGAATCGTATCGCCAAGAGGCTGATCAAATAGGTATTGGCCGTAGCGCAGTATCATTTGCTTGGATTGGTGCTAGGCCTGATTTTAAAGCTCCCTACAGTACTGAGCTAAACAACGGTGATTTACACGCTAAAGCAGAAGACTTTGCTGTTAATAATTGTACCGTTGCTGGAGATGTCTCGACGCAAGTATCTGAGGATGCAAGCATCTATAGAGCGCCACAGTTAGCGGAGATTAAATAACATGACCATGATGATGAGCGGCCCAGAAACGGTGAGTTTTGCTGAAGTTAACCCTGATGGGTACGTAAGTATACCCGAAGAGGCTGTTGACAGTAGGCCTTTAACGC
>JBBRLU010000031.1:0-9313 GCA_038231175.1 Saccharimonadales bacterium (SeqCode)
ATCCGGCGCATCAAAGCCGTCTTGGTCTAATCTTTAGCGTCAGAGGCTTAGGCAATAAAACGTAGTAACCAAGCTACCATTATTTATGCTTGGTTTATGGTATGATTATTTTAGAAACTAAGTTAACAAATATGAAACAAACAACTAAAAAACGTTCTGATAAGCGCTTGCCGAAGCTGGCTCCGAAGAGTCGGGGTCTAAATTTGAGCCACTACCGCCACAGTGGGCGCTTGCTACCGCACAGCCATACCTCGTATCCGACGATGGCTATGCTATTACTACTGGTGGGGGTGCTGCTGGGCAACATGGGGCAGGTGGCTAGTGCCTTGACGCTTACCGGCAGCGGTAGCTACCAGGTCACGGCGGCCTATCTGGGGCCACCACCGGCAACGGCCGCGACTATCGTCGCCCCGGTCGATGGCAGCCATGTCAAGGCCACGCCGATCACGGTCAGCGGCAGTTGCCCGACCAACAGCTATGTGACACTGACGCGCAACGGCGTAACAAGCGGCACTGCTATCTGTGGGCCACTCAATACCTACAGCCTTCAAACTGATCTTTTTAGTGGTGACAATGCCTTGCAGGCCCATGTTTACAGTAAATTTGATGTGGCCGGACCGGTCTCGACTACCGCTATCGTGACCTACGATGTGCCGTTAGCAATAACGCCAACTCCAAATCCGACGCCAACCCCAGCGTCATCAACACCAGGCACGCCGCCGACTACAACTGGTTTCGGCACTAATGCTCCACGGTCGACGCCAGCTGTCACTGACACGCCGATCGCCCAGCCGTTACTTTTAAAGACTAATTTTAAATATGTCGGCCACGCGTTAGGGCAACCGGTTAGTTATCAGTTTGAAGTTGTCGGCGGCGCGGCGCCCTATGCTGTCAGTATCAACTGGGGCGATGGCAGTACTAAAACCCTCAGCCTGACTGCTGGCGGGCCATTTTCGGTCAGCCATACCTACGATAAGGCCAGCCAGTACCAGAACAGTTACAGAATAGTCGCCAGCGCCGGAGACGCGGCCGGCGGCCAGACGCTGCTGCAAATGCTAGCGATTATTAACGACCGGCCGACGGTGCCGCTAGGGTCGGCTACCGGCAATGGCGGCCAACCGGGCTTAGGCTTCATGCAACAGCTTCATAATGCCCTCAAATACATCTGGCCCGTCTATGGCGTCACAGTCCTGATGATCGCCTCGTTCTGGCTCGGCGAGCTACGTGAGCTAAAACTTTTACACAGCAAACCAAGGGGAAGACATCACGCCTAGGCCTGCAGCTATGGTAAAATAATGCCTATGCTTCAAAAACTAAAAACTGCTGGCTTGTCGGCGGCCAAACAGGCCCGTAAAGGCGCGCAGCGAGCGACGGCCAAAGCCACGGCCACGGTTCGAGCTAAGACCAGCAAATCAGACGAGCAGTACATCGTGGCCCTCGACATCGGCACCGAATTCGTCAAAGCCTTGGTCGGCAAGGTTTCTAAGGATAGCGGCGAGATTACCGTCATCGGCGTCGGCCGGGCCCACCAATCGTTATCGGACATGCAGGCTGGCGCCATCGCCGACATCGCCAGTGTCGTCAGTAACTGTGACAAGGCCTTGAATGACGCCGAAACCCAGGCTGGTGTCAGCGCTCGGACGGCAATCTTAGGTATCGCCGGCGAGTTGGTCAAGGGCACTACCACCACCGTCCGCGTGGCCCGTAAAACACCGACCAAGCCGCTCGACATCGCCGAGATGGAAAAGATCATCGCCCGCGTCCAAGAACGGGCCGAAGGTAAGGCCAAACAACAATTAGCCTGGGAACTCGGCGGTAAGTCGGTCGAAGTCCGGCTGGTCAACAGCGCCCTGGTCAGTATCGAAATCGACGGTTACCCGGTCACCAATCCGATCGGCTTTCAGGGTAAGGACGTCGTGATCCAGCTCTACACCGCCTTTGCTCCACTGATTCACATCGGGGCTCTGGAGAAGACAGCCCAAGAATTAGACCTCGACCTGCTGGCCGTAGCGGCCGAACCCTTCGCCGTCGCTCGGGCCGTCATCGGCAATAACCCTAACCAGAGCCTGAGCGCCATCCTGATGGACGTCGGTGGCGGCACGACCGATATCGCCGTCGTCAACGATGGCGGCGTGCAGGGAACCAAGATGTTCGGCATCGGCGGCCGGGCCTACACCCGGGCCATCGAGCGCGACCTGAGCGTCGAGTTTGAGCAAGCCGAATTATTGAAGATCGGCCTCAGTACCAACAAGGTTCCCAGCCAGAAGCGACCGGCCATCGAAGTGGCGCTGGGCAAGACGGCCGACACCTGGCTCAGCGGTGTCGAGCTGGCCCTTGGCGAATTTACCAAGCTCGACCATCTGCCACACCGCCTATTTCTCTGTGGCGGCGGCTCGTCACTCGACCTGCTGATGGACCGGCTTGAGCAGACCGACTGGTACAAAGCCCTGCCGTTTACCCGCAAACCGAGCGTCCACTACATCCGCCCGGAACAGATCGCCGGCATTACCGACACTACCGGCTTAGTCGAAGACCACACCTTTATCACGGCCCTCGGCTTATTACGCGTCGGCACCGACACCCTGCAATTTACCGGTTCCGGTAACGGTGGCATCAAAGAAAAAATTGATAGGATGTTAAGTGTATGAGTACGCCTAACAAAGACACCATCTATATCGATATCGACGAAGAAATTACCGGTATCATCGATAAGGTCCGCGCCAGTTCGGGGCGGGTGATCGCCTTGGTCCTGCCCAAGCGGGCCAGTGTCCTGCAGAGCATCGTCAACATGAAACTACTCAAGCGCAGCGCCGATGAAGCCAAGAAGCACCTGGTGCTGATAACCAGCGAAGTCGGCTTGTTGCCGCTAGCCGGCGCCGTTGGCCTGCACGTCGCTAAGACGCCACAATCGAAGCCCGAGATCCCGGTGCCGCCGACTGCTGACGACAGCGCCGAAGAAACGATAGACGAAGACGCTGCTGAAGATTTCTCGACGGCCGCGGCCGCCAGCCGCCCGATCGGCGAGTTAGCCGGCTTGGCCGCCGCGACGCCGATCAGTGGCGACGAAATGGAAACCTTGCAACTGGACGACGATGAAGACGCCGCCTTGGCCGCCAGCGCCCCCATTTTGGCTGGAGCCGCTGCCGGTAAGACTAAGAAGCTCAAGAAAAACGCCAAGTTAGCAGTCCCTAATTTTGAGCGTTTCCGGCTGCTGTTGGTACTCGGCATCGTCGCAGTCATAGCCTTGATAGCCGGGCTGTACTGGGCCTTGGCCGTCGCGCCGAAGGCCGTCATCGCCATAACTACTAATGCCAGTGACGTTAACGTCGGGCTCGACCTGACCCTTAGTACCGCCGCTAAGACACTCGACCCGGCGACGGCTACCATACCGGCCAAACTGGAGCAGCAACAAAAAAGTTACACCCAGACCGCCCCGGCTAGCGGTACTAAGAATAATGGTAACCGGGCTACCGGCTCGGTCGTCTTTTATAACTGTAACGTCGACGACCTTAAGTTCGGGCAAGATGAAACCGTACCGGCGGGTACCGGTGTTAGTAGTAACGGCCTGACCTACATCACTCAGAAAACTGTTGATGTGCCGCCGAGCAATTTCCAAAAAACTAGTGGTACTTGTAACAAGAACGCCGCTTCTACGCCCGTGGCCGTCATTGCCCAAGCTGGCGGTGCTAACTACAACGTCGATGATCACACGGCTTTCAGTGTGGCATACGCCAATCCTAGCGACGGCAGCAAGAGCTTCAGTGCCGCTGCTTCCGGCAGCATCGCTGGCGGTACCGACAGTAACGTCAAAGTCGTCAGCCAGACCGACATCGATAGTGCCAAACAAAAGATCGCGGCTAGCGACAGCACGATCAAGTCTGACTTACGGAAGCAGCTCGAACTAGACGGCTTACAGGCCATCGTCGCCACCTATGCAGCCGGTACCCCGACAGTCACTAGCAGTGCCGAAGCCGGAGCCGTGGCCGACAACGTTACTGTTACCGAATCGATTACCTACACCATGCTCGGCGTCAAGCAAGCCGACTTGAAAACACTGGTCGACGGCAGCGTCAAGAAGCAGATCGACACCGCTAAGCAGAGTATTCTCAGCGAGGGCCTCGACGTCGCCACCTATAAGGTCACCAACGCCGGCGATAGCAGCGCCGCGATCAGCCTGGCGACAGTGGCCACGGCCGGTCCCGACCTGAGCGTTGAGGAGCTCAAATCCCAGGTCGCTGGCAAAAAAGGCGGAGACATCAAGAGCTTGCTACGGGCTAACCCGGGCGTCACCGATGTGCAGATCAAGCTCAGCCCCTTCTGGGTGACATCGGTCCCCAAGAAAGCCTCTAAAATAACCATCACCGTCGCCAAGCCGACAGCAGCCGTTCCCGCCAATGACAGCAAACAATAGTTCGATCGTGGCGCTCGACGTCGGCACGGTACGCATCGGCGTGGCGCTGGCCGACAGCGTGGCCCGCCTGCCGAAGCCGCTCAGGACGCTGGCCAACGACGAACAGTTTACCGAACAGCTACGCCGGATCATTGATAACGAGGCCGTAACGACGCTGGTTGTCGGCTTACCGCGCAGTCTAGACGGCGAAGACACCGACCAGACCCGGCTGGTACGCTCCTTCGTCGCTGACTGGCAGGTCGGTGTCGGCTTACCGCTGTTCTTCCAGGATGAGGCGCTCAGTTCGGCGCGGGCCAAAGAAGAACTGATGGCCCGCGGTAAGCCCTATCAGAAGGGCGACGTCGACGCCTTGGCGGCCACCTATATCCTTGATGATTACCTGGCTAACAACCCAATCGGCAGCGGCGCCTGATGACTAGTTACAAAGCTAACCATTCCAAATCCGGCCGGGCAAGACGCGGTTTTCTCCGGCCGGTGGGACTGGCTCTGTTAGTGTTCGCGGTGTCACTGGCCGTGGCCCTGGTCGCCGGACGCCTTGTCTACAGCCGTGATCTAAGACCGGTCAGTAACGATCAACAGACACGGATCATAACCATCAAACCCGGCAGCGGTGTCACGCAGATCGCCGAGCAATTAGCAGCGGCCCACCTGATCAAGAGTGCCTGGGCCTTACAGCTCTACGCCCACGCCCATGGGGCGAGTGCCAAGTTTCAGGCCGGTTCCTACGCCCTGGCACCGAACGCCGGCATCCCCCAGATAGTCACCACCTTGACCCAGGGTCGAACCACCACCCGTCTGATCACCATCTTGCCCGGACGACGGATCGACCAGCTCCAGGCCGATCTCATCAACGACGGTTTCAGCCCCGAGGACGTCGTCCGCGCGCTCAAGCCGGCCCAATACGCCGACGTCCCTATAATGAAGTTGGTTCCCCCGACCACGGCTACGCTAGAGGGTCTGCTATGGCCCGATTCGTATCAGAAAGATGCTACCACCGGCCCGGATTATATCGTCAGGGAAGCCTTGCAGGCGATGACCGAGCACCTGACGCCATCGGTAATAGCAGATTTGAACGCCCACGGTTTGTCGCCCTACCAAGGCCTGACGCTGGCCTCGATCGTCGAGCAGGAAGTATCGAAGCCGACCGACCGGGCCCAGGCGGCCCAGGTGTTCTTGAGCCGGCTCAAGGCTGGGTCTGCCCTAGGTTCAGACCCGACCGCCTTCTACGGATCGTACATCGCTGGCCAAATGCCAAATCTATCGTATGACTCGCCATATAATACGCTGCAACGGAAAGGTTTACCCCCAACCCCAATTAGTACAATAAGCGAGGGTTCGCTGGCTGCAACCGCTAAACCAGCTGGCACCGATTGGTTTTATTTTGTGGCTGGCGACGACGGTACGACCTATTTCTCGAAAACCTTAGCCGAGCATGAAGCCTTGACGGCTAAATACTGTCATAAGCTTTGTAGTCGCTAGATTGGACAGCCAGGTCAATTTTGGTATAATGAAGCGGTAATAAGCGTTTTTAGTAGTATTCCTACTCTATTAAGCTATTACCTTGTCGGTAGTCTTTAATACTATTAACCCTATCGTCAAGCTCGTGTCTTTTGGCACCGGAGATCGTATCAGTAACTCAACGCTATCCCTACTCGAGCACCTAGCCCTTCCCAAATCCCGTCAGTCAGCTAGGTGGTATCGCCAACTCCTCAGTAAATCCCGCCGTAAATCTACCCGTCGCTCACTCGTCCGACTGGCTTTTTTTGGCGTTAACATCACTATATTAGCGGTCGTCGGCTACGTCATTACCCAGAATCCTAAGCCGGCGCGGGCCGACGCTATCACCCCGGCGCTGATGAGCACCAAGAATACCCCTTCGGTGGCCAACCCGCTCGACCAATTATCATCGGCTGATATAGCCCTAACCATCGCTCGGCTCAACAATCTGCCGGAAACGACGGCCATTACCAACCAGGCCGACTCGCAGGCCAGTGAGCTGCGCACCAGCGTCGCCAGCAACACGGTGGTCAACAAGCCGCAGGTGGTCCAGACGGCGCTAAAATCAAAAGCCGATATCAAGACTTACAAGACTGTCGACGGCGACAGCCTCAGTACCGTCGCCACCAAGTTCAGCGTCACTAGTGACAGCATCCGCTGGTCAAATAACCTCACCGGTGACGCCCTGGCAGCCGGCACGGCGCTGACGATCCCACCGGTCAACGGTATCGTCTATACCGTTGCGGCCGGCGACACGGCCGACTCCTTAGCTAGTAAGTACAAGGCCAACAAAGACCAGATCGTGGCCTACAACGATGCCGAAATCAACGGCCTGCGTCCAGGCGATAAGATTATCGTGCCTAACGGTACGATCACGCCGGTGGTACCGGTTACGGCTCGGTCTATCGCCTACACCAGTGGCCGCGGCGCCAGTTACGCCTTCGGTACGACCGCCCTCTACGGCTCTAACGGCTATGACTATGGCTACTGTACCTGGTACGTCGCCAACCGCATCGCCGTACCCAGCAACTGGGGTAACGCCAACACCTGGGACAATCTGGCTCCATTAAGCGGCTGGACCGTCAGCAGCGTGCCGCACGCCGGTGGTATCGCCCAATCGAACCGCGGTGCCGAAGGCCATGTCGCCTACGTCGAAGCCGTATCCGACGACGGTACCATGATCAAATACTCCGATATGAACGGTCTGGCCGGCTTCGGCCGGGTCGGTTCCAGCGATTGGACAGCCTCATCACACTTCGATAACTACATTTACCACTAGAAATAACCTCTGAATTATTGTAATATATAGTTATGAGTTTTATTGATAAGGTCCGGGTCAGCGTTACCGCTGGCAAAGGTGGTGATGGTAAGATGAGCTTTCGCAAAGAAAAGTTCATCGACAAAGGCGGTCCCGACGGTGGCGACGGCGGTGATGGCGGCCACGTTATTCTCTGCGCCAGTCGCAACCAGAACACCTTGGCGGCCTTTCGCTACCAAAAAGAGATAAAGGCTGATGACGGCCGTCCCGGTGGCAAGACCCGGATGCACGGCCGGCGCGCAAAAAGTGCCCTGGTCCAGGTACCCGTCGGTACGATCGCTACCACTACCGAAGGCGTGGT
The DNA here is from genome assembly GCA_038231175.1 of Saccharimonadales bacterium (SeqCode). Taxonomy (GTDB): domain Bacteria; phylum Patescibacteriota; class Saccharimonadia; order Saccharimonadales; family UBA4665; genus UBA4729. The sequence goes on from JBBRLU010000031.1 coordinate 7,528, forward strand.
GCTGGCCGATCTGACCGAGGACGGCCAAGAAGTCATTATCGCCAAGGGCGGTCGTGGCGGTTTCGGTAACGCTCACTTCGTGTCATCCCGGCGCCAAGCGCCAAAATTCGCCGAAAAGGGTGAGATCGGTGAGGAGCACGAGCTGACCCTGGAACTAAAAGTCATCGCCGATGTCGGCCTAGTCGGTTTGCCCAACGCCGGCAAGTCGACGCTGCTCAGCAAGATCAGTAACGCCCGCCCGGAAATTGCCGACTACGCCTTCACGACGCTCAAGCCGAACTTAGGCGTCGCCGACATCGACGCCTCGACCAGTATCTTATTTGCCGACATTCCAGGTCTGATCGAGGGCGCCGCCGAAGGTAAGGGTCTGGGCCACGCCTTTTTACGCCACATCGAGCGGACGGCCGTCATCCTACACCTGGTCGATGCTTATCAAGACAATGTGGCCGAAGTCTATACCACCATCAAAGCCGAGCTGGCGGCCTACGACACCGACCTGACACAGCGCCCGGAAATCATCGTCCTTAACAAAATTGACGGCTTGGACGCCGAGATCATCGCCGACCAGACGGCCCAATTACAAGCAGTAGCGCCTAAAGACGCCAAAATTTATGCCATATCAGCTTTGTCCGGTACCGGGCTAAAAGAACTGCTGTTCGCCGTCAAAGAGACGGTGCTGGCCGTCCGTAAAGCCGATGCCGAGGTCGTAGCCGCCATCGACAACAGTATCCCAGTCCTGACCATCGAAGACACCAGCGACGAGTGGCAGGTGACCCGCGAAGATCGCTTATATATCGTCCGCGGCCAAAAGATCGAAAGCTTTGCCCGTCGCACCCGCTTTGACAACGAAGAAGGTGTGCAGCGTTTACGCGACATCATGCGTAAGATGGGTATCATGCATCAACTGGTCCGTAGCGGCATCGAGGCCGACAATATCATCCAAGTCGGTACCGCCACCGAGCAACAATTTACCTATTAAATAACGGAATACAATTATGTTAGAACAAGCTCCTACTGCCATGGCCGAATGTCCGAAGTTTCTACCCGATATGACTACTGTGCAGCACTATAGTGGCGAACTAGCTACCTGGCGGGAAATCAGAACGCTCAATCAAAATTTACTGGTCCAAGCCCGGCTTTTAATCAGTGGCGAGGTCGTTATTGACCCAACTCAGGTAATTACCACCATAGTTAGTAGTGAACGGCTTGAGGGTCGATCTGTTGAGACGGTAGTAGCTGATATGCATCCTAATTTTGCGCTGATACTAAACTGTCAATCTGGCCGCCCCAATGGTCTATTTATTACAATAAACCAGATCGAACCCAGAAAGCCACGGGAGGTAGAGTCGTTCAATTACAAACTTGATGAGGATGGAGATGGACTAGTAGTGCAGACCAACCGTCCATTCGAGGTGGTAGACGGTATTGCTAAGTATCGCTTAAACAACATCACGAATTCTAGACCGATAACGACCGGTCATGTAAGACACTTAGACGCTTTATATAGCTTCATTTACGCCAACTTAGTCCCACAGTCGGCCGTTTGTGAGCCGATTAAGCCTAAAAATTCACCTCATTCCTAGCTGGTCCGTTTTATACGTGGGCTAGTCCCTGCATCATTAAACGATTAGCTTTATAGTAAGTTTTAATGAAGCTTTAATGAACCTGGCCGTCGCTACCGGCTAGCGTGCTACACTGGCAGGTATGGCGGCTAGCTTTTTCTTTTATGACCTCGAAACCTCTGGTTTGCATGCCGGTGCTGACCGTATAATGCAATTTGCCGGCC
>JBBRLU010000032.1:0-8452 GCA_038231175.1 Saccharimonadales bacterium (SeqCode)
GTCTGTCGAGACCGTCGAGGACAAGATCATCGAGCACTACGAGGTGATCCAGGCCAGCGAAGAGTTCACCGACGAGATGCGTGGCCTGGTCCAGGCCACGCTGGACGACCAGCACGCCGCCGCACGGGATCTGCAAGCCAGCATCCGTAAGGAGCTAGCCCGGCTGGATGTCAAGGAAGAGAACCTGCTCGATCTAGCCGCAGACGGCAGCCTGCCCCAGGCCAAGATCCGGAGCCGACTGACCGCGATCGGGGTCCAGCGAGCCCGCCTGCACGGGGAGCTGGCAACCGTCGACGAGACGCTGGAGGCCGGCGCCAAGCTCATCCAGAAGGCAGTTGACCTGCTGGGGGATGCTCAGACCGTCTACCGAGCCTCTACAGACGGCGGGCGCCGCCTGCTCAACGCAGCCTTCTGGGAGCGGTTCTACGTCGACTCAGACGGCGTGCAGACGGCCGTGCTCAAGCCCCCATTCGACGAGCTGGACGCCGCTCGTCAGCAATTCGCAGGCTGGTCGTTGGAAGCCGGTGCAGGGGCAGAAAATCAAAAACCCCCTGCTCTTGCCCTGACGGGTACGGACGGGGGAACTGTGACAGACCAACTCGTTGGCATTTTTTCTGCCGAAGTTTCGAGTAAGCCTGTCATGGTGGGCGAGGAGGGACTCGAACCCTCAAGGCCGTTACGGCCAACAGATTTTAAGTCTGTCGTGTATACCATTCCACCACTCGCCCTATTTGTCAACTTTATGTTCTTGCCACGATGTGTTGACTGTAAGCTATGACAATTTGGACATAAAACGCGGAGATTTTCCAAACGATTATCTCTGTGGTTGCCGTTAATATGGTCTAGCTCAACTGGAATTCTACCATCAACAGCAGCCTGATTCCAGCCACAAAGTTCACAAGCAGCTTTTTTTAAGCCTTCTTTATACAACCGTTTTTTAAGTACATAACTTTGCGCTCGTCCGTTAAGTATTAAAATGTCATCCAATGCTTCAGCTGGATGAGGATTGAATCGTAGACCGACGTTCCAGCCTTTACCCGTGAAATGTTCGGTCAGAAGTCCTAGATCCTCGATTCTTAATTTTATCTGCACATAGTTGCCGCCGGCCGGAACCAGCCCGAGCTTGATCAAAACCGAACGGAAGCTATAGCTTCCGGTTACTGCGACCGTTAATTGTTCGTCAGTCCAAGATCGTCGCCTGCCCATCCCTCCAGGATAGACTAACAAGATTAACTAATCATGAACTTAACGGATTTTACTACAGGCTAGTGTCGAGCGACACTTCGCCGCTGTCAATCTTGGGATAGAGTATGAGCATATCGGTCGATAGCGCCAGACTTGGCATATCTTCTAGCTCAAAATAATCAAAGTCATCGTAGTCTTCTGGTTCACCCAGTGCTAATACGCCGCTCTCGACGACCGCCTGGAACCAATGGTACTGGTAGTATCGCTCATCTTGCTCGAAGGTGTCGCTGCCGAGAGTGCCGATTAAACGGACCTGGACGCCCAGCTTCTCGGAAAGTTCGCGGATGGCCGCATCCTCGGCGACTTCATAATCTTCGACTTTGCCACCGGGCAGTTCCCAGTGCACGCTATCGCCACCACTGCGGTGGATAAGTAATATCCGTCCGTAGTCGTCTAACATGACACAACCGGCAAGTTCGATAGGTTTCATAATGATTCAAAAATGGAGGCACCTACCGGGTTCGAACCGGTGTCTGAGCTTTTGCAGAGCCCTGCGTAACCACTCCGCCAAGGCGCCGTAACATTTTATTTTTACCCTCGTTTAGTATATCTGTTAAGAGCAAAATATTCCACTACTCCGGTCGCTCGAGTGTAGGCGGGACGATATATGGTTCACCGGACACGGTGTGTTCTAGTAATTCAGCGGCATGGGGATCAAAAAGTTTAGCGAACGTAATTCCGCCGTCGCCGGACAAGGCGGCCGCACAGACTAAGGCGCAGGCCACAGGGTCTACTTTTTCATCCATATCGACTATTTTAGCGTTCTGAATCAGGAACTCGCCGAAACCGGCCACTATTAGGCGCTCACGGCGCAATTTCTTTTCTTGTTCAGATTGTAAAAGCGACTGGACGTGCTTAGACGGGATGCAGCAATTGATCGCGCTGCTGGCTATTTTGGCCAGTCCGGTCTTACGGAGGGCGTACCAGGTAGCTTCTCGAGTCATCTTTAGTGGTCGTAATTCCATTGATCTCCCTTGGTTCTTAGTTTACAGCCAGCGCCAATAGTAACAGCGCCGATCCGTAGGCACGGTTAAAAATCGTATTGCGCGTAGGTGGGAGACTCAGCTGTTATCGACGTCGGTCTTGTTTAATAACGGTCCGGGCTCGGTCGTTGACTTATTTTTCTTAACGACGCTATAATCGGCTTTGACGGCCGTGACTTCTTCGATCTTGTCGACTTCGTGGCCTTCCTTAATGATGAACGTGTCGCGGTTGAGGTGGATCTTCTGGTAAACGCTTAATTTTACCGCTATCCGCTCGTTACAGTTCTCATCGGAACATTCACAGCGAAATTCGAGCAATAAGTCCTCTTTACGGACTAAGTGACGGTTACCGTCATCTATATGCAGGGCGTCGATCTCGTCTAAATTGATGCCGACCTGTTCGTTGCCACGGCGAAAGATCATCTCGTTTTCAATTTGGCGGCGTTCGCTGAGGGGCATGTGCATAGCTTAAGTATTACCACATTAAACAATATCTGTATGTAGGTAATCCGTGATATCTGTTACAGTTAACAAGTGAAGCTTTCATATTTAGCTAAAGCTAGTTATGATGACAGTACTCATATCAGTAATTAGCCTTGGAGCCCGAATGTCAAAGCCAACCTCAAAATCATCGACTCGCCTAACCTTAGCCCAACGGCTCAGTCTCGGCGCGTTTAAACGACCGCGCACGACGGCCCTCATTTGGCTAGTCGTGTTGTTATTTGGCGTGGCCAGCTACAGCACGTTGCTGAAACGTGAGGGTTTTCCGACTATCAATACGCCGTTCGCCGTCGCCCAAGGCAGTTATCTGGTCAATGACGCCAGTCAGGTTAACACCGATGTAGCGACGCCGCTCAGCAACTTCCTGGTCAAACAGCCCAGCGTCAAGAGCGTCCAGATCAGTAGCTTCGCTAATTTTTACGCGGCCCAGATCGCCTTTAAGGATAACGTTAATTCCAAGCAGGAAAGTATCGCCCTCAACCAGCAGCTGATAGCCCAGAAGCTGTTGCCGGCCCAAGCTACCATCAACCTCAAGGCTTTCGAATTCGGCTTGACGCAACGCGGCGATAATCTGGTTATCTCGTTCTATGACAAGTCCGGCAAAGTACCGACCAGCGAGCTAGCCGCCCAGGCCCGCCAAGCCGCCAGTTACCTGCAGAACCAGCATCTGTCACTGGTCAGATCAGTCTCGATTATCGATCCGTTCGCCCAGGCCAAAAACCCGTTGACCGGCGAAATCGTTACCAACCAGCAGTCTTTCGACGCTTATGGCCAGCGCCAAGGTAACCAAAACAAATTTTATAATTCAGTCGTCATCGGCGTCAAGTCGATAGCCGGCGCCGATCAGTTACAACTCGATAGCCAACTGCGCGCGGCCGTCGATGGTCTGAACCGACAGCAAAGTAATCCCGACCTCAGCGCCACCGTCAGCGCCAGCAGCGCGCCGCGCATCAAAAGCCAGATCAATGAGCTGCAGGCTTCGTTGCTCGAAGGTCTGGTGGTGGTCCTCATCGTCGGCTCACTGATCATCGCCTGGCGGGCGTCGGTCATTACCGTCATCTCGATGTTTACCGTCATCGCCGCCACTAACGGGCTACTGTATTTGACCGGCTACAGCCTCAATACGATCACGCTGTTCGGTTTGATTCTAGGGCTGTCGCTGATCGTCGATGACACCATCATCATGGTCGAAGCCCTCGACTCGCAGCGCCGGCTGCAGACAGACCCGACTGTCGTCGTCAAGAACGCTACCGCCAAGGTCAGCGCCGCCATGGTGGCCGCTACTTCTACCTCGGTTCTGAGTTTTGCGCCGCTACTATTCGTCGGCGGTATCCTGGGCAGTTTCGTCCGGGCCATTCCGGTCACGATTATCTCGGCGCTGCTGATAAGTCTGGTCGTGGCGCTGGTGTTCATCCCCTTGTTTGCCCGCTTCTTTTTGCTCGGTAAAAAACAGCTCGGCCGTAACGCCGAAACAGAACACGCCGCGACCTACGAGGCCGCCATCGCCGGCTTTATTTCGTGGCCGATGCTGTGGGCCAAGGGCTCAACCCGCAAATTACTACTGGTCGGCGTCATTGCGCTGGTTATCGGTGGTGGCTTTATCGGTGGCGCCGGCGTCATCTTTAAAAAGGTATCGTTTAACATCTTCCCACCCAGTAAAGACGACAACCAGATCAGCACGGTCGTGACCTTCAAGCCCAACACCTCGATCACGCAGGCCGAGAAGATTACCCGGGACGCCAACAAAATACTGACCTCCACCGTCGGGTCAAACTTTGCTAAGGCCTCGTATTACGGCCAGGCCAACGTCCAAAGCGCCACCTTGACGGTCGATCTGACCGATTATAAGGCCCGCTCCACGGCCTCACCGCAGATCGTCAAACAACTGAACGAGCGCTACGCCAAGTTCAGCGAAGCCAAAGTCGAGGCCTTGTCGCTCGGTGCCGGCCCGCCGGTATCCAACTTTACCGTCCAGATCCGTTCCGATAAAAACCGTGACAGCGCCTTAAAACTAGCTGACAGCATTACCGATTACCTACGCCACGATGCCGTCCTCAAGCGCCCCGACGGCACGATCGCCAAGCTCAAAAGCGTCGACGTCGGCAACTCCAGCATCTACCTCCAGAAAGACGCCAAGCAGTATATAACCTTAGAGGTGCGTTTCGTCGATAGCGACACTACGACGTTGGTGAACCTCACCAAGACCGCCCTGCAACGGCGCTACAGCGACGCCCAAGTTGCCGGCTACGACCTCGGTGACAAGTCCGTCACCTATGACGCCGGCCAGGAGCAACAGAACCAGGATAGCTTCAAGACCCTGGCCCTGGCCTTTCCTATCCTGCTACTAGTCATTTACTTCGTCTTAGCCTTCCAGTTCCGTAGCTTCCTGCAACCCTTGCTGATCTTCTTGGCGATACCGTTCAGCCTGTTCGGCATTACCCTCGGCCTCTACCTGACCGATAATCCGTTCAGTTTCTTTGCCGCCCTCGGCTTCTTTGCGCTGATCGGTCTGAGCCTCAAAAACACCATCCTGCTGACTGATTACGCCAATCAGGCCCGTCGCGCCGGCCTCGGTGCCGTCGACGCCGCCCACGAAGCCCTGGCTCAGCGGTTCCGGCCGCTGATCGCCACCAGCCTGACGGCCGTCGTGTCACTGATTCCCCTAGCCTTGTCGAGCCCCTTCTGGGAAGGTTTGGCCGTGGTGCTGATCTTCGGTCTGCTGTCGAGTACTTTCTTAGTCATCACCGTCTTCCCGTACTACTACCTCGGCAGTGAATACCTACGCCAACACACCAGCCGCCGCTACTGGCGCCAGCGCCGCGTTAACCGAAGATAAAGCTGACCGCCGTCAGCCGACGTGTTCAATCTGCAGTTTCGCAGCACTAGCCACAAACTGCTTGTCGTAACTGAACAGTTTCGTAATGCCAGCGTCAATCATTAATTGTAATAACAGTGCGTCGTTGACGCCCATGTGCATAGTGTCGCCTAACTCAGCATATCTTTTAGCAAAGTCAATAGTCGCGTGCGGCTCAATAAAAACCAGATCGGGTATGGCACTGACCTCGCGCATAACATCCATAAGCTGAGTCTTACCTCGGCTAATCTTACGAGCAATGTGCAACACTTCTTCAATAACGTGGTGCGATGTACAAAGCGTAACATTCTCTTGTGTTAGGCGTTGAATGACGGAAACGGTGGCCTTGTTTTGAGGACTTGTTATGTCTAGGGCGTAGACGATCGCATTTGCATCCAAGAAAATCAGGCTATCTGCCATCATACTTACTGGCAGCAATTTCATTCAGATATTCTGGGGTCAGCGGCACTTCGGATTGTTCCTGAAGACGCAGACTACCGCCCTTGAATTGACGGTGGACTGCTTTGGTATTAGAAAACGGTTCTAAACGAGCAACCGGTTTACCAGCTTTACCGATAATAATGCGTTCCCCGGCTGCAGCTCGATCCAGCAGCGGCTTGTCAATGTCCAGATGCAGTGGGCGGGCGATAACCGGTGGTAACAGCCGGACGGCGCAGACCACGGCCAGGCCGATGGCGAAGCCACCTAATACATCGTTCAGCGTATGGACGCCTAGATAAATCCTCGATACACCGACGACGACGATCCAGGCAATCGACAACCAACGCCATTTTTTAGGTAGGATGAACCACAGCGTGAGGGCCATCGCCGTAGCTACCGCCTCGTGTCCGGATGGGAAGCTATTAAGCCCGCTTTCGACGGCCCGCTGGTGGAACTGACCGTGCAGTAGCGCCATGGGGCGAGGCTCCTGGGCGATCTTTTTGGCGATTTGCGACAGCACGCCGGCTCCACCGACGGTGACGAAGAACAGCCAGGCTAAGCGGAAGCGCCTGTACAGCAGCGGCACCAGTAGGCAGATAGCGATCGGATAGGCCGCCCCTAAGCCCTCGGTAATGATCAGCGCCGGTACTTTGAAGACATCGGACAGGTTATTGAAGTCATAAAAGATCCGGGCCTGTAGGCCGCTGAGCTGGTGCTGACGGGCGATCAGGAGGGTCGGTACGAGTAACAGCAGGCCGATGATCAAGCCGATGATGTAACTGGTCGGGAACTGTTGAGTGCTAGGTGCTGGCGGGCTGTTTTTCATATACCACCATTGTACAGGTTTGGTTACTATTTTTGAGCTGTCAGGTCGCTGACTATAGCCCGACCGTCGGTAAAGAAGGTATCGCCACCGGCATTTTTGCCGGCCTGGGCTGTGACCACCTGTAGATAACGCCGGTCTTTGAGCTCCAAGGAATCAGCGATATAGCTACGCTCGGCATCGACATCAGGGTCGATATGGTGCGTCGGAAGCTTGGCCGTCCCGGAGAACTCAATACCTTCGTCGTAACTGGCCGTGGCGAGCCAGATTTCGCTACCGTCCGCTAATTTAAAGTTGGTCCGCCACAGGCGCGTGTGATGGCGCTGGCGCAGCGTGTTCGACTTGGTAGGCTGCTGGTAGGCAACCGTTTCCGGCTCGGCGGCCAGATAAGACGGCGTCACCGGCGCCCTCAGATACTGCCGGCCCTGGAAGCCGACAGCTAAGGCCTGCAGCGTATTGGCTACGGTCGAGCGATCGGCTTTGTACCAGCCGTGCGTCAGGAACTGGCGCTCGATCTGAGCGGCCGATCCGAAGTAAATGAAATTAATCGGCTCCATGGTTTTGCCAGTCAGCGTTTCGCTGTACAAGGGCAGCTGTTTAACAGTCGTTTCATTTAATAGATGTATGGTCGTGAACTTCGGCGTCCTAGTAACGACCGAAAAATGCACCAACAGCGGGCTCAGCAACAGCGACGAAAGCAGTAGCATGGGTGGAATGACTAGCAGTTGTTTAGCTCTGAATGTCTTGACACTCTGGCCCCACAGCTGGTAGCGGCTAATAATCTCAATGGCGGTAATCAGCAGGACCAGTAGCGCTCCACCCAGCAGCACGCCGGCCAGGACGTCGCTCGGGTAATGTACGCCCAGGTAGACCCGGCTCAAGGCCACCAGCGCCACGCTGATAACGTAACCGATGACGATCAAGAACCGTGCCACGGCCGAGCCAAAGGAGCGGTATAAAAGATAGGCCAGCAGGCCGGATAGGACGGTCACCCGCATAACGTGACCACTCGGAAAGCTATATGAACTCTGGCCATATAAGCTCAGGGGCCGCTCAGGACGAGCTCGACCGACCAGCAGCTTCATGATCGTAGCCGTCGATTCCTCGAGTACCAGGGCGGCCACGAAAAACAGCGCCGCCAGCCGTTGCCGCAGGCGCCACAGTATACCGCTGGCTAGCACTACCAGCAGCAAGACTAATACGCTGTTGTCGGTAAAGGTTACAAAGCCGAAGAACGATGTCTGCAGCGGCGTCCGGATAGTGGGCATCAGGTTAAGTATCCGGGTGTCAATCTGCGTCAGCGAGCCGTGGCTCAGGACGTTGTGCAAGACGTTGCTAAAACCACCGATTAGCCAGAGAGTAATCAGCAGGCCGAGTGACAGGTACAGACCCGTCGGTCGCTTAAGACTGAATCTGGCTGCCAGCCAGTCACTTAGTTGCCTGTGCGACCTGTAAAATTGTTTAACGAAAGTATTGCTCAAGGCCCCCTTCCAAGCCGATCGCACGATCGAAGCACCTACCCGGATCGGCGTCCGCAGTAGTCTGACGAAGCTGTAGGCAAATACCACCAGCAGGATCAGCTCCACCGCCAGGCCGACGGCAAAC
>JBBRLU010000033.1:0-7351 GCA_038231175.1 Saccharimonadales bacterium (SeqCode)
GCTGACGACCACCATCTTGCCGAGTGGGATATCGACGGTGACGTTACGCAAGTTATTTTCGCGGGCACCCTTGATACTGATGACCTTGCCGTTACCGAGGCGGCGTTTTTTGGGAGTCGGTATTTCTTTGCGGCCCGACAGATACTGTGCCGTGATGCTATCTTTGACCTTCATGACTTCGGCCGGTGTACCGGCGGCGACGACCTTACCACCATGGATGCCGGCACCTGGTCCGATATCTAGCAGGTAATCGGCGGTGCGGATGGTGTCCTCATCGTGCTCGACCACAATGACAGTGTTGCCGAGTTCCTTGAGATACTTCAAGGTTTTAATGAGGCGTTCGTTGTCACGTTGGTGCAGGCCGATACTCGGCTCGTCCAGCACGTACAACACGCCCTGTAGTCCGGAACCGATCTGGGTCGCCAACCGGATACGCTGGGCTTCACCGCCGGACAAGGTGGTGGCGCTCCGCAGCAAGGTCAGATAATTAAGGCCGACGTCTTGCAAGAACTTCAGCCGGGCGCCGATTTCTTTGAGGATCATCTCGGCAATCTTGGTTTCGGTGGCGTTGAGCTTGATACTGTTGAACCAATCGAGGGCATCGTCGATGGACAGCGTACAGACTTCCATGATTGACTGACCGGCGACGGTAATGGCCAGCACTTCCGGCTTTAAGCGCATACCTTTACAGGTGTGGCACGGTCGCTCCTGCATGAATTTCTCGATATCACGGCGGATAAAGTCGCTGTCGGTTTCTTTGTGACGGCGTTCGAGGTTAGTGACGACGCCCTCGTAGGTCGTTTCAAAGGAGCGGCCCATACCGAGTGATACGCGGAATTTCTCGTTGCCGGTACCGTACATGACCAGATTGAGTTGCTCGGCCGTCAGGTCGGCCGTCGGCACGTGCAGGCTGAACTTATAGCGCTCGGCCACGGCCTGCATCTTCTTCATGTACCAGTTGTCGACATTAATGCGGTTATAGGGCCGGATGGCACCCTCGGCGATCGTCAGTCGGCCGTTGGGGATGACCATCTCGGGGTCGACTTCCAAACGATTACCAAGACCGGTACAAACTGGGCAGGCACCCTGGGGACTGTTAAAGCTGAAGGTCCGCGGCTCTAACTCCGGTATGCTGATCTCCGGGTGGTTGGGGCAGGCGTACTGCAGACTGTAGGTGGTGGTGTTGTCGTCGGCTTTACTGTCGGCGTCCAAGATAACGACTTTGCCCTCGGCGACTTCCAGGGCCTGCTCCACAGATTGGACGAGGCGCGAGCGGCTGTCTTCGTCGTTGACGATACGATCGACCACGACTTCGATGCGGTGGCGGTAGCTTTTCTCGAGCTTCGGGAACTCATCGAGGGCGTAGACCACGCCGTCGACGCGGGCCCGCGCAAAACCAGCCCGTTGATACTGTTCCGGGATATGTTCGAACGAACCTTTCTTATCGATGACGACCGGCGCCAGCACCATCAGGCGTTTGCCAGCGGTAGTAGCGACGATCTGGTCGATGATGGCCGTCGACGTCTGACGAAGCACCGGTAGGCCGTCGATCGGACAGTGCGGCGTACCAATCCGGGCGTAGAGTAAACGCAGGTAATCATAAATCTCAGTAACGGTCGCCACCGTACTGCGCGGGTTGCGACTTGTCGACTTCTGGTCGATCGAGATCGCCGGGCTCAGGCCGTCGATCTGGTCGACATCCGGCTTTTCCATCAACCCCAAAAACTGTCGGGCGTAGGAGCTGAGCGATTCGACGTAGCGGCGCTGCCCTTCGGCGTAAATCGTGTCGAAGGCCAGGCTCGATTTCCCGGAGCCGCTAAGCCCGGTAATGACCACTAATTGGTTACGAGGAATCGTAACGTCAATGTTCTGTAAATTGTGTTCACGCGCACCTTTAACGACAATCTGATCTGCCAAAATGTTCCTCCATCAAGGCCCATCATTGTACAGTTAAACGGCCGTTTAATCCAGTAGCTGGGCTACAATCCACTATAAGCCACGGTATTGAGCTTCCATTCGATCGGGCCAATCTCGATGTCATGCACCGGCAAGTCGGCTGACAACAAATTAACAATGTCCTGGCTCTCCGATTCACACATAGCCGGTAGCCGCATGAACGGCATTTCCAGAGCTTGGATGGCGGTACCGGCTAGTTTTCGAAGCTTGCGTCCGGCTACCATGCGCATCTCAGCGTCCAGCAGAACTTCTTGCTGAGCCTGCAAAACCGACGCCCCGGAACCCTCGTCGATGACTAACGCCAATTCGTTCCCAATCCGTCGATCAATAGTTTTACTAGATATGATGATCCTATTAGCTCGCACAACAATCGGCCCATCAGTCGCAGCGTATAAGTCTTCGACTTCATTCAAGGCAGCTGGTAAGGGATTTGGTCGCTTCTTACTAGTTTTTTGAACTTTTCCAGAATTTTGACGGGTTCGGCGGGAAGTGTGCAGAACAGGTGACTCCATACGAGTATGAAGCTTGCGCAACAAATCATTTGATTCGTCATTAGCTCGAATCCGGCGTTCAAAAATTGTTACCCGCAACCCTTCGGCCGCATAGACCAACGGGTCAAGTTCCCCGCTAGGATATTCTATCTCTTCGGCCATTCTTTTGGCATTAGTTAAGAGTTCCCGGAGTGAGGGACTAGGGGTGACCACTTTTCGAACAGCGCGGAGGCCAGACAATTTTTCGATATTTGGTGAGTTCATCACTATCAACTCCTTAGATAGTTTGCAAATTATAGCATGGGATTACGCTGTTAAGCACATGCGCAAAGACCTACAGTATTTTGTCGTCCCTCAAACGCTTCTTCAGTTGTTGCAGACTAACGCGTTTTTCGCCATAGATGAATGATACTTCCCGTCCGTCGGGTAATGTCAGCGTGTCGACCTCATCGAGCTTTTGAATGGCTTCAGGAGTAAATCGTTTAACGATGGCCCGGCCTTGGACGTATTTAATGCCCAGTGAAACGTCGCCAATGGCAATGGCAGCTGGTGCATCGGCGATTATCTGCTCACGCTGCTCCGGACTGACGTAATTATCGAGCGAGATTGCTTGCTCTTCTATGATCGTCCGCAGATTATTTTCTATAAGGCCAGGGTCGTTGACCGTCACTGGGGCGGCTTGGTCGATCAGACTATTAATAGCGTCCTCGGTCAGGCGCTTGATCGGTACTTTCGACTTGTGGGCCAGGCGTTCAATGGCGCGCTTAATTTTGTAGAGTTCGGTCAGATGTTGACCGGGGCTGACCTTGACATGCTCGATGACGGTCGCCCGCAACAATGGCGACGGGCTAGCTGCGACCTCGCGAGATTGCAGGACGATAGTGTTCAGGAGCTGCTGCTCGACTTGCATAAACTTGCCGCCACGCATCGTAAAGCCGGACGGCTTCCAGCGGGTCAGATGAGTGGCGACCTTACCGATTTCGGCGATTGTCAATTCGGTGGCATCCTCAATAATGTGCTTCATTTCGGATACACCGGCCCTGACAATCTGGACCCGGCGCGGATCACCAACTACGGCGCTGACGGTACCGAGCGTCACACTGCGGTTACTGACTTCGCGTAAGACAACTGACTCGCCTAGGAGTCGATATCGGCCTTCCCCAACCGGTAAGTAAATGGAGTTAACTAGGCCGGCAGCGATACACTCCCGCAGTTGCGTTCGTTCCTCTAAGGTTGGTGGCACCAATGGTTTGTAACCATCGATGCTGACGTGGCGGGCTACCTTGGCGTAGTGCTCGCGGGCCCGAATCACATTGTTTGTGTCTAGATCGTAGTCGTGCATCTCATCTAACGGCATAGTTTGGATCGCAATGAATATATCCAGCTGAGCCAGATGATCAGAAGTGACTTCATCGGTCAGACTTTGCCAACGCTTAGTCCCGTCGCGCTCGAACAGTCGCAGGCCACCGACTTCTTTGGAAGCGGCGATGGCGGCCATATAGCCAGTAACCTGCGGATATAATCGCTCGGCGTGGATCATAGCTCGCCCCATCGGCAGTCGAAGCGGTAATTCGCTCATGCGTTTACCGGTAGTCGTAATACTGCCATCGGCATCCAGCCCACCGAGTGTTCGAATCCGCTGCTTTGAGCGATCAAAGCGGGCTTCGGCTAACGGGTGGTAAAAGCCTTGGTCGGCGATGTCTTTACCGAGTGACGCCCAAAATAGCGTCAGCCGGTCGATGTCAGAGCGCAGGATTTCAGGCACTGGGCGGCGATCACGGTCGGCCTTAGACAAGAAGGTCGTCCGCTCATCAAGTCGGGTCAGGATACCGATACCGTCACAGGTACGACCGGCGCGGCCCATCTGCTGCTCAATATCATCTTGCGAAATCGGTAAACGCAGTAATCCCTGGCTATCTTCGCTGTCGAGTTCGATCCGGCGTTCCATACCTGTACTGATGACGTAGCGCGTACGCGGAATCGTCAGACTGGTCTGACCCATCTTGGTTTCAACCACAATCTTAATACCGGGCATATCCTCGTAAGCTGGTGCCTGGCGATCGGGCGTCATCTTAGCGTCCAACGGTATGAGCGTCGTCTGCTTCAGCACATCAAAGGGTAATAATGTCCGGATCTTATCAATGATATCTTTTATTTCCTGTTTGCCCTCGGCAAAGACTTGGATAGTATTGGCCGCATCGTAACCGTCTGGGTTGTCAAAGATATCGATGGCAGCGCTAACGGCTTCCTTGGCGACCGTCGAATCGGCTTTCTCGAGATACTCGACAGTAAAAGTGCGGCCGGCAACTTCAATCACTGGCGGTACCTGACCAGCTTCATCCGATAGATACTCGGCAAGGGTATGGGCGTCAAGCGTAGCACTCATCAGAATCATTTTGAAATTAGGATTACTGGCTCGACGTTGCTTGCCAAGCAGGACTAACATCTCTAAGTTTTCGTTCCATTCGTGAACTTCATCAACGATCCACAGCTCATTATCGCGATCACTATCGGCCCGACCATCGCGGTTTAGGTGTAGCCCGTCGGTGACGACTTTGATCCGCGCATCACGCGGGCCCTCCAACCCAGCCCCGGTTTGAAAACTTACTAATCGGGCAGCTGTATCGTCGCCAACGACTTCACTGAGCTCTAATTGTATGCGCTCGGCGACATTGGCGGCAGCCCGGCGGCGCGGTTGGGTCAGGAAGACTGTTTGGAAGCCGGCTTCTAGGGCATACTGCGGTACCTGGGTACTTTTACCGGCTCCCGTTTCAGCCACTAGAACCGTGATGGCATTCGACTGGATGGTATCTATAATTTCAGCTTTGCGCTCATATATCGGCAGCCCGCGATTGCCAAGTTCCTCATAAAATGCGGGCGACGCTTCGACGGCTGGTCGCGCCGTCTGTTGATCAAATGCTACACCCAGTTCACCCGTCAAATTACCTGACATTCATGTTACTCCTCTTGGTTTTAAGCTCTAAGCATAGTGTAATCAACATAAGCAATAAACACCACATGTAGTGTAAGAAATCTTATAGTCAAATTGACAATTATTTAACACTGGTGGCATAAGATACTCCAGAGAGCCGTCATTTTAAAATGTCGACATAAAGCATAAGCTTAAATTAGAATATACTTGACATATCATCAATTAAGTGTAAAATGCTAATCAATTAAGTTACCTGGTCGTAACGAGATAAGAGGCACCGATGTACGCGTTTTTAGTCCTGGGGTTAGTTCCTGGCACCAATTTTCAAATTACCTTCATGGTCTGGATACAGGTCGTCGAAGCCTTTGCTATGGCTTTTTTCTTGGTCAAACTTGGTGGTCATTTTATCCATGCCGAACGGCAAGGTCTGGCTACTGCCCAGCCAGTACGGGTGGAGTTGCCGGCTAAGCTTCTGCATCGCTAGGCATGATCGACTCGCCATACAGCTGCAACTCCTCTAACAGGTAGCGCTGGCTTTCGGTAATGCTGGCCTGCTTGCCTAACTCGGTGAGCCGACCGAAATACTGCGCCAGCCGGCTACTGCCGCCACCCTCGAACAAAGCGGCTGCACAGTGGGCGTCCCAGGCAGCCCGTTCATCGGTCGTCAGGCTACGCGGGTAGTTGCGAGCTTTGTACAGTGGCAGCAGTTCCTTCAGGCGTTTGTCAGACACTCTGGCGATGTAACCGGTCAGATCGGTCGGTTCGGCACGGCGCATAGCGGCCAGTAACGGCTTGTCACCGGCCGCCAGGAAGCCGTCATACATTCGGAAATCAACTGCTTGCTCAGTGTTAGCCAGCGCTTGTTGGCGCTCACTATCGAGCTGCCTCTGAGCAGCCAGTACCTTGGTGGCTAATTCCTGGTGCACGGTCTTCAATAGCTTAAAGTTCCGGGTCACGGTCGCCACATCCAGTTGGAGCCGCGTTTCTATGTCCGGTTTATTCATAACTCCCAAAGGTGCGATTGCTGGGCAGTGATTGTATCTGATTGTTTTTACGGGCTTCCGCGCCGGTTTGGCGTTGGGGTCGTAGCGCCAGGCTGTAACGATATCGTCGACTGACATAGCGGCGTATTCACGCGGGTCAAAACGGAGATCGAAAACGATGCCGCTTCTTTCGTCAGGGTGTTCAGCCAGCCACACGGCGGCCGTCGTATTGAGACTGTCGGACGGATATCTGCCACTGCTATAAACGAATGGCCGCCCGGCCGACACCAGGTCGGCGGCCTTCTTCTTCCCACGACATTCGAACAGGTACTTGAACAGTTCCGGCTGCTTGTCACGAATCAGCTTGGTGACGTTGATGGTGGCATAGACGTCGCTGAGGGCGTCGTGGGCCTGTTCGTGGGCCAGCCCATTCAGGCCGGTCAACAGTTCCAGACGGTTGGTGGGCGTGCCTTCGGCCGTAAAAGGCCACTCGATACCTTCTGGACGTAGCGCCCGCGTCATCCGGACCAGGTCGAGAATATCCCACCGCGAGCAATCATTGACCCACTGCCACTCGTAGGGGTCGTAAAAATTGCGGTAGTGGAGGTAGCGCATGAACTCGTCGTCAAAACGGACGCTGTTAAAGCCTAGGAAGGTGGTGTTGGGCTGGACGACTTCGTCGTAAAAGAACTGCAGAAACTCAGCCTCGGTCAGACCGTCCTGTAACGTTTGCTGGGGTGTAATACCGGTGATTAATATTGCGTCAGGGCTAGGTAAGACATCGCTGGCCAGTTTGATAAACAGGTTGACCGGGTCGCCGATCGGCACTAGGTCGGCATCGGTGCGCTGGCCGGCAAATTGCATTATACGGTCAGCACCGGCATGCAAACCAGAGGTTTCGAGGTCATAAAAGAAAAAGCTAGCCGCCATACCTGCCAGTGTAGCACGCTAGCCGGTAGCGACGGCCAGGTTCATTAAAGCTTCATTAA
>JBBRLU010000034.1:0-6954 GCA_038231175.1 Saccharimonadales bacterium (SeqCode)
ATTGGGGTTAAGTCGTAACAAGGTATCCGTACGGGAACGTGCGGATGGATTACCTCCTTTCTAGGGAGAAACTAGCAGAAAGCAGAGCAATCTCTTTCGAGCTAGGTCGATCTTGGTAAAACGTAACATCAGATCTGACGTTTTACATTTCTCGAAGCTTCGGCCGAGAGACAAGATATCAGTTTCTGTACACCGAACTCGACGTTGTTTGCACTATCCAGTTTTTAACCCTCTTCCTCGCGGAAGAGTAGTTAGTAAAAGAGCCCCCTGCGAGAGGGCTCTTTTTTATTGAGTGCTTTTGACATATGTACATATGTACACTATCATATACATATGATACGAATGCAGTTATATATACCTGAACCGCTGTATGCAGATATTAAACTGCGCGCTCAAAAAGAAAAGCGTCCAGCTGCTGAACTGATCCGAGAAACACTTGAGAATGATGCCGTGCGAAAGCAGTTTATAGAGCAGAGCCAGAATAAAACTTGGGGAGAGCTAGCTACGGAGTTAAATATGAGTGGTGGCCCAAAAGATCTATCCAGACGCCTAGACGATTATCTATATGGCGAAGACTGAAGCAATACTCGACTCCAGCGTAGTTGTCGCCGTGCTTAAAATTGACGATGCTGACCACCATAAAGCCGTGGCGTTGTTGGATAAGAGCACGGTTGATAAAAAAATACATTTACTTTTGCCAGCCGAAGTCTTGGCGGAAAGTTTAAATGTTATTGGCAAAAAATTAGGCAAACAGCAGGCCTATAATGCTGGTAATGTTTTGACTCAACAAATAAGTTTAGGAAAAATACAGCTAATCACTAGTTCTGTACAATTGACGATGCAGGCGCTGAGCATTCAGATAGTGGCGACCGGCAACCCCTCCTTTATCGATGCGCTAGTCATGGCTTATGCCGAGTCGCGTAAAACTTCCCTCATTTTAGGTTTTGATAGCTGCTTCCATAAAAATGGCTTTTCACTGCCATGACCCTTGTTTTACGGGGGTAACTGGGGTAAAATACTTCGGTAGCTTAAAACATTTCGCAGTCTGGGGACATAGCTCAGTTGGCTAGAGCACCTGCTTTGCAAGCAGGGGGTCCAGGGTTCGAGTCCCTGTGTCTCCACCATAACTGCGCCCCGCGGCGCGGGCGATTAGCTCAGCTGGTTAGAGCGCGTCACTGATAATGACGAGGTCGGAGGTTCGAGTCCCTCATCGCCCACCAAAATTAAATACCCTGCGCAGGCAGGGTTTTTAATTTTGCTAGCAATGTGGGGCCGAAGCTCGGGAGTGAGCGCAGCCAACGGGAGGTTCGGCAGAACGAGGACGCGCGCAGCTGCTGGCAGCGAGCCCGCCGCAGTGGCGGAGGGCAGTGCAACAAAGCAATCCCTCATCGCCCACCGCAAGCTGCTACTGGCCAAGCGCAAGCGGGATTGCTATGCTTAGGGCATGTGGTTTTACCTGGCCTTGTTGTCGGCCTTTTTTGGGGCTTGTAGTAATATGGCTCGTCGAACCCACGGCTCGTTGGCCCAGCCAGCCGAGTTGTCGTGGTGGACAGGGTTGTTCGGCTTTCCGTTAGGGATCGGGCTGCTGCTAATTGGGCCGCGGCCGCTGTACACCAGTTATGGCTTTATTTTGCCGGTCATTGTCAGTGGCATCATGAACACGGTCGCTGGAACGTTACAGTTTCGAGCTTATTCAAAAGCTGATGCCTCGGTGGTGAGCCCGATTGCTAATCTGATGCCGGTACTGCTGATTGGTACCTCGTTCCTACTGCTGGGCATCTTGCCGGGATGGGGTGGCTTTGTAGGCATTTTGTTTATTGTGGCCGGCGTCTATTACTCGAGTGTTAGCGGCAAGCACCAGCTGCTGCACCCTCTCAAGCAGCTGTTCCACAACAAGGGTTCACGGGCCATGCTCGGTACTGTGCTGATCTGGTCGTTTACGACTATTCTGGCCAAAGTATCGCTGCGCTCGGCAACGCCGGCTTTAGTGATGATTGCCCAGCTAGCGGTGTCGCTAATCTGTTTATCGGTTTATTTATTACTGCAGCCGCGAAAAAAACGCTTACGCCACGGCGAGAAGGTAATTCGGACCTGGGGTTGGCACATCCTGGCTATCTCGGTCTTTGCGACGCTCGCGGTATTCTTCCAGTATCAGGCAATTTCGATGGTAGCTAACCCCAGCTATGTTTTGGCGGTCAAGCGGGTCGACGTCTTAATTACCATCTTGTTCGCCGGCTTTTTCTTGCGCGAAAAGCATATTCTAAAACGCTTTGAAGGTTCGCTGATAGCCTTGGTCGGCATCGTCATCATCTATATTTTTAAGTAATTATTAGCTGAGCAGTTGTTGCAGCTCCAGATCTAAGTTGACTTCTTGGACCGGCTGGTCCGCTAGAGCGAGCAATTCGTCGGCTAGATCTGGCGTAATATCAAGCAGCATACGAGGGAAGACGCCGGCTAGTGACGGCGCTTCGATTATTTCACGAGTAGCATCGGCGCCAGCACTAATGTCAGGGTCGATAGCGAGGTGGGCTAGCCCGCAGTGAAGCGAGTAGGCGGCCTCTTTCCAGACGGCTTCACCAGCCAGGCGGCCAAGCCGCAGCCGTACGAAGAGTCGATCGTCTTGAATCTCGATATCTTTGGGCTGTAAATGGAGCGCGTCGCTGATAGCCGTCGCTTCTAGGAGGCCGTAAGGCCGGTCCATAAAGGGCGTGAGGCGAGCTATGACGGTGTAATCGTCATAGGGTAAATTTGGCTTTTGCCGGGTAAATCGTTTTTCTGACATGTTTGTGTTCCTGCTTACGCTTAATTATAAGCCTGCTGTACAAGTGATATTGCGCACACGGAGAACGGTCGGGCTTTTTGCGGTAGGGCCCGGTGAGGGGCCCGGTAGGGCGTTCAGGGGGAAGGAACGAGAGTGGTCTGGACGGTATTGGCGGCGGTAGCCGTAGTGGCGGACGCCGGGGTTTGGAAACTGGCCGGATGGCTGGCGCTGTAACCAGCGACCAGTAATATGAATAATACGGCGGTGGCCGCTTGGCGCATGACGCGCGCTAGGCTGAAGCTAAGGTCGGCTGTGGCTGTGGTCATACGTACTCCTGTGTGCCATCAGCTTAGACGGGCCGGGGCTGATGCGCTATTGAAATTCTTACAATGAACTCATTAATAATAATTATTGCGTAGTTAATAAGTCTACGATAGGCGTCGCTATAAGCTGTTAACCGGCTGATTCTTAGCAGCTTGGATACAAGGCTTATTCGGGATGGTATAATCATAAACAATATGTATGGTCCATACCGCCTATACGTTGTCCTACCCTTGTTCGTGATCGGGTTGGTTCTTGGTGGCAGCGGGCTGGCGCTGGCTGCTTCGGCCAACATCTCGCACGCCTATCAATCGTCAACCACCTTTCCGAGCGGTTTCTTAGTGAGCCTGGACGCCGCCAAGGATAACAATATCTTGGCGGCCAACAGCGCTACCAGTAACCGGTTGGTCGGCGTAGTCGTCGAGGCTAACGACTCCTTAGTGGCCATCGACTCGGCTTCGAGCTTGGTCCAGGTGGCCACCAGCGGTGTCGCCGAAGTACTCGTGAGCGATGTCAACGGTACCATCAAGAGCGGCGACCAGGTGGCGGTGTCGCCCTTCAGTGGAATCGGCATGAAGTCCGAACCTGGCGCCCGCCTGATCGGCTTGGCCCAGTCGTCGCTAAATAGTCGAGAATCAGGGGCCGTTTCGAAAGCGGTGGCCGACAAAGACGGCAAGCAGCAGACGCTCAAAGTTGGTTTCGTCCGGGTCAGTATCGCCATCGGTACGGCGCCGGTTGCCGGGGCCGAGGCGCAACAGAGCTCGCTGCAGCAGGCGGCTAAGATGCTGACCGGCCATAACGTGTCGACGGCTCGGATCGTGGTCAGTAGCGTCATCGCCGTCATCGCCATCATCGCCTTAGTGACGCTCATCTACACTTCGATCTATGGGACGCTGATCGCTATTGGCCGCAATCCGTTGGCCAGGGGGTCGATTTTCCAGGCGTTGTTCTCGATCATCGGGCTGGTGGTGTTGACGGCTAGCGTCGCCATGGCAACCATCTATCTGATTATTCGGTAAGGTTTTTGGCGGGCGCGACGCTGTGGGCCGCTGGGCCGCGGCGTTGGGCTGGGCCGTGGCTGGGCTGGGTCGTGGCTTAGTCTACCCTGTGCCGTATTCGAGGTAGTGTCTTTTTTTGGACAATCGGCTATTTTGTAAGGTGTTGTCAGGTGGCTATTGTCCGGAAAATGGCACAACTTGGAAATGGCTGCCAGCGGTCTGCCCGGTAGCGTGTCGGTAGCCCTGGTGCTAGCCAGCGAATCGGCACTGTAAACTATATCTTTATGCAAAAACAGGGCGCTGTGGACGGCAAATGAATCAGCCGGTTTGCGGCTAAAACATTTTGTATTCTTTACTATATTACCTAAATTATGTACTCACGTATTAATTAACAGATATAGAATAGCTTGCAGCGTAAGCGTAATGGGTGTATTATCTAAATACGGCAAAATCTAAGGTGGCTAAAGCAGCCATCTTTGATCTCAAAATAGAGAGCCAAAACAAGAATAAACAACTATGCGTGATGAGTTTGTCGGTAGTGATGCTGACTCAAGTTTGGAAGCACCAGCTATGGCCCAGGTTACACCCCGGGCCACTGCTACCAGTGGTAACGGCTTGAAAACTTCGTTGTTGCACTACAACCGTGGAGCCATCAGCTTTACGGCCGCTATCCTGGGCCTGGTGATCCTGATAGGCGGTGTGACGGTCTTGTTCGCCAACCCGGCCGCTAAGAAGAGCAGTAACGAAACTGCTCACTCGGCGTTTTCCAAGTACGACTCCAGCAGCTTGTCGCTGGCCGGTGTCAAGCAGGATACCTTGCTGATGGGGCAGGCCAATCACCTGGCTATCAACGGTCAGTTAATCGCTAACGCCGGTCTGGTTCTGACACCTACCGCGGCACCGCAGACAGCGGTCGCCGGCCAGTTATACTTTGACCAGACGGTGAACAAGCCGTTCTACTATGACGGTAAGAATTTTGTTAGCTTGGTACCGACGCAGCCGGTCAGCGTGTCGTCAATCGGCGGCGCCAGCGGCTTGGTCGGCCTGGGTAGCGGCCTGCAGATCAGTGGTGGCCAACTGCGTCTGACCGATGGTATCCTACAGGCCGTAACAGCGGTCGGAGCTACCGGCGGCGTCGTCAGCAGCGTCCAGGGCCAGACCGGCGCCGTCAGCCTTAGCGGCGGTGACGGTATCGCCGTCAACGGCACCAGCTTTAGCAATACCGGACTGTTATCACTCGGCGGGGCGGCCGGTAACGTCGCCCTTGGTCGTGGCTTATCGGTCCAGGGTGGGGCACTCAAGAGCACCATCAGCCTGGCTGGTGGTTCGGCTAACTTGGTTATCAGCGAAGACGGTAACGGCAATTACACGATTACCGACACCAGCGCCAACAGTGGCGCGGCTGCCTTGTCGCTGGGGCCGGCCGGCGCCCAGGTTGATGCGACGGGCAACAGCACGCTCAACGTCAACAAAACTGGTACTGGCAACTTCTTGCAATTGGCTAGCAACGGCACAAATGAGTTCGTGGTCGATCAGACCGGCCGGATCACTACCGGCTCGATCGCCTACGCCCAGGTGACCGGGGCACCGGCGACGACGGTTACCAGTGTCGGTAGCGCCAGTGGTGCCATCAGCCTTGGTAGCGGGCTGAGTATTGCTGGCAGCACGCTGAGTAATACTGGCGTCACCAGTATTACCGGTAGCGCTAATCGAATTAGTGCAAGCGCAGCCAACGGTGCTGTAATTTTAACGCTGCCACAGGACATCGCTACGACGTCTAATCCTAACTTTAATAATCTGAATCTTGGCGGTAGCTTAGGCGTTGCAGGAAACACTACGCTAACGACGGTCGGTGCTTCTGGCGCTGCCAGCTTAGGTAGTAGCTTGTCCGTTGCTGGTTTGACATCACTCGCCGGTGGCACTACTGTTACGGGCGTTGTGAATATTAATACTACCGGCACGGCGGCTACGGTCATCGGTAACAACGGTAGCAGCTTTGCCGTCAGCTCCACCGGGTTAAATCTTACAACGGCTGGCGCCCTGAGCGGTCTGACCGGCTACAGCCAGACCGGCGGCAACTTTGCGCTCAGCGGTACCGGTAGCTTCAGCACCGGCAGCGGTACGGTCAGCCTGAACGGGGCTACCACCGTCAGCACGCTGAGCACCGGCTTGGTACTGAGCAATGCCTTAGGCAGCTTGAGCAGCGGCGCCGTCGATCGTAACAATGCCAGCTACCTGAGCGGCACGCTCAATGTCGCTAACGGCGGTACGGCTGCCACGACGCCAGCCGGTGCTCGGACCAATCTTGGTGCCGCCGCCGCTGGCGCTAACTCTGACATTACTAGCTTGAGCGCCGTCACCGCTATCGGTAGCAGCGGCTCGGCGCTGACCTTACAAGGTAACGCCGGCTCGGTCTTCAGCGCCACGGCCGGCGGCTTTACTAGCAGCATTGGTTTTGCCAGTCCTACGGCCAACGTCAGCTACCTGTTCCAGACTGCCGCAGCTGGCACTTATAACATCTGTACTACAGCTGGTAACTGTAGCGGCGTCGGTGGCGGAGTGACCACGCCTGGCGGCACCACCGGCAAACTGGCTAAGTTTACCGGCTCCCAGACTTTGGGAGACTCGCTGTTGAGTGAGTCCGGTTCGACGGTTACCGTCGGCGGTACTTTGGCTGTTAACACAATAGCACCGACGGCGGCCTTTCTCCTTGGCGTAACCTCGCAGAACGTCACGGTGCAGGGCGCTGCCGTCGCCATCTCCAGCACCAGCGGTGCTAATAGCAACACACTGAGTTTTGCGACTCCCGCTGGCTCCAGCCACACCATTACGGTGCCTAATGCCAGCGGTACCGTCGCGGTTTCAGCCTCTGGC
>JBBRLU010000035.1:0-6541 GCA_038231175.1 Saccharimonadales bacterium (SeqCode)
CAGGACGAAGTCGGCGCTGTCGATCTGGGTTGGGGTCTTGGGGCCGATGCCGATACGGATGCGGCCATAGTTTTCGCCGATGTGTTGGGTGACCGACTTGATACCGTTATGGCCGGCGCTGCCGCCGCCGACTCGCAGTCGAATCTGGCCGAAACTGATGTCTAATTCATCGTGGATAACGGTTACGAAATCGGGTGAGATCTTATAAAAATTAATGACCGCCTGCACTGCTTCGCCGCTGAGGTTCATGAAAGTCGTGGGCTTGATGGCATAGACTTTGGTGTCTCCAAAACGGCCTTGGGCGATGTGACATTTCTGGTCTTTCTTATTGATCCAATCTTCCATCTCGCTGTGTTTAGCGACGAAGCGGTCGAGCACCTCGAAGCCGACATTGTGGCGCGTGCCGTCGTACTCTTTTCCGAGGTTACCAAGACCGACAAGCAGTACGGTCTTGTTGAGGCCGACGGTATAGTAATTGTGGTTGTCGCTGGCTTGGGGGCGGTTTTGAAATAAGGCCATGGCTACAGTATAACTTAGTACTCGTTGACTGGTTTGGCCTTGGGCTTGGGAGCCGTGGCGACGGCGCGGTTGGTGAAGCGGCTGGGTCGTTTGCGGGTGCGGGCGATGTCTGGCGCCGTCGCTGAGCGCTCGGGCTTGGTCGGCGAGTTACCGTGCTTGTGGGCGATGTGCTTCTCGATGAACCATAGCTGGATCGGCGTACCGTTATAACCGTAGGCGGTGCGTAATTTACGATCCAGGAAACGGCGGTAGCTCCAGTGGACATATTTGGTCTGGGAGCCAAAGATCTTAAAAGCTGGAATCGGGTTATCGTCCTCTTGGACGATGTAATTGAGCTTGGGAGTACGGTTTTTGAGGCCGGCTGGCGGGTGGGCGTCAATAGCTTGGCGCAGCCATTTGTTGAGCTCGGTGGTGGTCAGACGCTTGCCGCGCTCACGGTCGATCTCAAAAGCCAGGTCGAATAATTTGGTGACGTTCTGGCCGGTAATGGCACTGGTAAAGATCAGCGGTGCCCAAGCCACGAAATCGTACTGATTAGCGATCTGCGGCGCCAGGGCATCGCGGGTGTAGGCGTCTTTGCCTTCGGCGCTGTCCCACTTGGAGACAACCAGCACAAGGCCCTTGCCGGCATCTTTGATCATGCCGGCGATCTTCTGGTCTAACTGGACGTTGAGCTCGTTGACGTCCATCAGTAAGAAGCAGATATCGGCTTGCTCGATGGCGCTGATGGCCCGTAGGACACTGAAGCGCTCGATGCCGACCTCGATCTTGCCGGAGCGGCGGATGCCAGCGGTGTCCATGATTTCGACTTCCCGGCCCTGGTATTTGACGATCGAGCGGTTGATGTCACGGGTGGTACCAGCGCGGTCGGCCACTATCGCCTGCTGCTTCTTGGACAGCGTATTGAAGAGCTGTGACTTGCCGACATTGGGACGACCTAAGATGGCGATGTGCAGGAGGTCGTCATCTTCTTTGATAGACACGCTGGGGATAATCTTGATGAGCTCGTCGAGTAGTTGCTCGATGCCGCTACCGTGGGTGGTGCTGGTGCGGAAGATGGGCTTGATGCCGAGCCGGTCAAAGTAGCTTAGGTCGGCTTTTTTGGCCTTGTCGACCTTGTTGATAATCAAGAAGACCGGCTTGCGGCTCTTGAGGGCCATCTTGGCGACTCGTCGATCTTCCTCGGTGATCGGGACGTCGGCTTCGACCATGACCCAGATGACATCGGCGCTGTCGGCGGCCTGGACGATCTGCTCTTGAATGGTGAACTCAAAGTCGTCTTCGGCGTCTTTGATACCGGCGGTGTCGACCAGCCAGAAGTCTTGGCGGACCATTTCCTGGGCCGCTTTAGCGGCCTCGCGGGCGGCCCGGGTTTTGCTGGCGGCTGTGCCCTCGGCAGTGGCCAGGCGTTGCTTGCTGGCGGTCTGGGCGTGTTCTGGCTTGGCGGCCGCAACATCGGCGTCGGCTGAAGCAGCGGCCGCCGGCAGCCAGACCGAGGCCTTGGCCATGATGCTGTCACGAGTGGTGCCGGCCTCACGGGCCACGATTGCTTCGCGGCGATCAAGGATGGCGTTAAACAAGCTGGATTTACCAACGTTGGCGCGGCCGACGATTGCGATAATAGGAAGTTTTGCTGCCATAAGGAATTAATTATAACAGATAACAGCTCTTGACAAAAGGCCTAATACTTATTGTCGTTCTGTAGGTTTGAAATCGGCCTGCAAACGTACGATTTCTCGGCTCAAAACATCCAGCTTTTGACTGTTAGTTAAGCGACTATAATTACTGACCCCAAAGGCGTGGCGCGGTGATTGTTTGAGCATCTGATAAATCTCTGTAATATCGTTCTCAACTGCCTGCAGGCGCCCGTCTATTGACTCTATTGTAGCCTCTAACGACGACATTCTCAGTTCTAATATTGAACCGCTGTGCTCTAATGCGGAAACCCTGTTTTCTAAAGAAGTGACCTGAAGGTTAAGCTGCTCAATCGCCTGACATAATAAAGCGACCTTGGCTTCTAAGGCCTCGAAGCGCGGTAAAATCAACACTTCGATAGCTTCATTGATGCCGTCGATGACGACGGTTTTGATGGCTTGCAGATCGGCGGCAGTCAGACTCATATGATCAGTCTAGCACTCGCCCACGGGCTCACCTAGTAAGTTAAGAAAAAGTTAACAATTTTCTCAATAACAGAGGTTAAATATTAGATAACTTGGGTTTGGCGGGGCTTCAAGTCGCCTAGAGCGTAGCTACCGAAGTTTGTGCGATGCAAGGCGGCGACGTGGTAGTTCAGGGCGGCAAAGGTACGCCTAATCTGACGGTTGCGGCCTTCTTGCATGGTGATGCGCCAGCGGGTTTCGTCGCCGTCAATTAAGCGCTCTAAATTGAGCTGGCTGTTGCCGTCCTCTAAATTAAGGCCGTGATCGTTGATCATCTGGCGATGGAGCGGCGCCAGCGGCTTACCGAGCGTCACCTCGTAGATCTTAGTCTTGGCATAGCGTGGGTGGGTCAGCTCGTTGGCCAGCTGGCCATCGTTGGTAAGTAATAATAAACCCGAGGAATTTTTGTCGAGGCGGCCGACTGGTTTGAGTAGGTGGTACTCGACTGGCAATAGATCGTAGATGGTAAGGCTACCCTGCCCCTCACGGCTGACCACGCAGCCGACGGGCTTATGAAACATGACCGTCAGGGTTTCGGAGACGGCTGTCAGCGTGCGGTCATCGAGCTGAACTACGTCGGATTCGTTGGCAGCCGAGCCGGCTTCGGCGGTCTGGCCGTTGATGGTTATCCGGCCGGCGGCCACGGCTTTGTCGGCCATCCGGCGGCTGATACCGGTGCTTTGGGCGATATATTTGTTAATACGCATAGCAGTAGTGTAGGTGCCAGCTGGCTAGAGCGCAATGTTGTTGGGGTCGAAGGGCTGCGTGGTAACCGGGGCTTGGGCGGCCGGGGCAGCAGCTGGCACGATGGCCGGCGCAGTACTGTTCATGGTGGCCGCGACTGTGGTGTTCGCCGCCGGCACCGCTAACGGTGCGTTGGCGATTTCCTTGGCTTCTTCAAGCGCCAAGAGGGTGCTCAGGTCGGGTTTATCCATCGTATCGAGCGGTGTTATGACACGGTTACCGCCACGGGCTACCGATTGATCGGCGCTAGCAGCGACTTCAGCAAGCGGTGGCACGGCCGTGACGATGATCGCTTCGGGCGGTTGGCCGGTCAGGCTCTGTAAGGCGTCGGCTAAGACGTCATCGTTACCGGCCGACTGGGCCGTCGGGGCCGTCGGATCGACGGTCGTCGTGAGGTCGGGTGGAGCTGTCGTTACGAACTGCTCGGGAGCCATGGGTGCCGCTACTTCGGTGGCTGGAGCGGGCGGCTCTACATTGACGGCTGGAGCCATCGGCTCTACTTCGTCCGGAGCGGGACCACTGGCCTTTTCGAAACTAGCTATCTGAGCTTCGACGGTAGCCGCTTCTTCGGCTAATGGCTGAGCAGCCGGAATCGGCGTGGCCTCGCTAGAGGCGCCCAGGCTTTGCAAAAAGGCAGCGTCGGCGGTGGGCACGGCCGCGGCCGAGGCTTCGACGATCGGTTCGCTGACTGCCGGAGTGACCGGTGCCGGAGCACCGAAGGCGACCGGGGCGACCGGTTCGGCGACAGTAACTGGTTCGGCCACCGGTACTAGTGCCTCGACAAGTGGAACGCTTGGTTCTGGTTCTGGTAGTGGTGGAGGTGTTGGTGTTACAACCGGTTCAGCAACAGCCATGGTTGGAGCAACTGGCGGCGCGGGGACAACGACCGGCGCTGGGTCGACGACCGGCGCTGCAACAACGGCGCTGGCTACGTCGGCGCTAGTATCTTCATTGCCAAGTAAGCGCCCGGCAACTTTCACGATGTCTTCCAGCGTCACCTGTGACTTGACGAGGTAGCTGTCGGCACCGAGCCGGTCGGCACGCTGCTGGTCGTCACTTTGGCCAAGGGCGGTCAGCATGATCACCTTGACGTCTTTCAGGCCGTCGGTGTTACGCAGGATATCGAGCATCTCAAAACCACTGATCTTGGGCATCATAACATCGGAAATAATCAGGTCAGGCTGCTCATTCTTGGCAACGACTAAGGCTTCTTCACCGTCGTGGGCCGTAAAGATGGTGTAGCCCTCCGCTTGGAGCCGCGCTTCGTAGATCTCGCGGAGGTTATTATCGTCTTCGACCAGCATTACTTTTGACATGGATCACACCCCTGTAGTTATATTTCGCTTATGTTTGAATTCATTGTACAACAATTGGTTCATGGCCACCATATCTATCTGGCTCAACTAGGGTGTCCCGGCACTGGCTAGCGAATTAATCGGCTGTAAGCCCGAGTTCTGTAAAGCGCTGGCCTGCTTCTCGGCGGCTTGCTGCGAAGTCAGGCGCGGAAAATTAATAAAGAAACTGCTGCCCTTGCCCAGTTCGCTCTCGACCCAGATACGGCCGCTATACAATTCGACGATCTTACGGCAGATGAACAACCCCAGACCGGTGCCGCCGATAGTCCTGGTGGCCGAGTTGTCGACCCGGTAAAACTTTTGGAACAGGTGGGCTAGATCTTCGCCCGGAATACCGGGGCCGGTGTCGCGGACATACATCTGGACCACCTGAGGGTCGCCGGTCAGCCCCAGCGAGACCTTACCGTCGGGCGTGTATTTGACGGCGTTGTCAAAGAGGTTGGTGATGACTTCGCGCAGGCGGTCGGGGTCGACGAATACATAGTATAACGGTCGCACCACGCGCTCACCACCGCTGCCACCGCCGCTAGCGTCGATGGTCTTGCTGGAGCCTAGAACAAACTCACTGAACAGACCTTTCTTCTCAGCCGCAAATTTAAGGTCGTTGCTGAGTTGCTCTAAGAAGGCGCCCATTTCGACGACTACCGGGTGACTGGTCAAGCGGCCGTCCTCGGCCTTGGCGCTGGTCAGTAAATCCTGGAACAGTTGGCCCAGGTGCTGGGTACTGGTGTGAGCCTTTTCCAAGTAATCGCGGGCCCGGTTGTCGATGGTCGTCACTTTGGTATTCAAGGCCAGTGCCAAGTAGCCTTCGATGGCCGCCACCGGTGTCCGCATCTCATGGCTGGCGGTGCTGATAAAGTCGGCCCGGCGTTGCTCGTCGGCCCGCTCCTCGGCCACATCACGAAAGACAGCCACAGCCCCGGTAACCTGCTTGTCGGCATCCCAGAGCGGTGACACGTTGAGGCTGACCGGCACCTGCTTACCAGATTTGGTCAGTAGCACGGCGCTGTTATTACGAATATTCTGGCCTTGCATAAAAACAGCCAAAAACGGGTTAGCAGCATCATCGTAGGGCTGATTCTTAGCATCGACCAGTTTAAGGACGGCGCTGATATCGAGGTCGGTCGCTTCGCTCGAATCCCAACCGCTGATGTTGCCGGCACCAGGGTTGAAGAGGCGGATTACCTTGTCGCTATCGATCAACACGACGCCGTCTTCGATGGCGTTGACGATCAGCTCGAACTTCTGCTTCTGGTCATGCAGATTGGCTGCCAGCACGTTATTCTGGCTGGACTTGGTCTTCCCACCCAAGCCAAACATCAGCCGCCGCTCCGCATGGCAAAGCCGCCTGCCCCATTCGTACTACTTGTTTTTAGCTGCATTATTACTGCCCATTATCTGTTGTTTAGACGCTAATTGCAACGGGCTTATGGTTTTTGGCCTATCTGGACGAGAGGAGTTGGGTGTGGTATTGTAAGTTTGCTTTTGGCTGGCACAACAGCTAAAGCTTTCAACCTCATATGCTTCGCATAGGTAGCCCAAATGCTCGGAATGTAAAATTATGTAAACACAATTTCTACATTCCTGCGCTTTGGCCTCATCGTCTATCGGTTAGGACGCCAGGTTCTCATCCTGGCAATTGGAGTTCGATTCTCCATGAGGTCACCATCAGAGATTTTCAGACGAGATATACTGCCCTGAAGACATTTATCTACAACAGGTTATTCAAGTCTCCGCACCCGTATAGCAGGCGACTCACAACCA
>JBBRLU010000036.1:0-5616 GCA_038231175.1 Saccharimonadales bacterium (SeqCode)
CCCAAAAAACGCCGCCTCGGTAACGGCAAGGTCATCAGTATCAAGGGTGCCCGCGAAAATAACTTGCGTAACGTCACCGTCGATATCCCACTCGGCAAGATGGTGGTCGTCAGCGGTGTTTCCGGCTCCGGTAAATCAAGCCTAATAAACGATATCTTAGCCAAGGAGTTGTTGGCCCGCCTACACCGCGCCAACACCGTACCGGGCAAGCACGACGACATCATCGGTATCAAAGAGCTCGACAAAGCCATCATCATCGACCAGAGTCCCATCGGCCGCACGCCGCGGTCCAACCCGGCCACCTACACCGGTCTGTTTACCCCCATCCGTGAGCTGTTTGCCAGCGTGCCAGAAGCCAAATTACGAGGCTATGCTGCCGGCCGCTTCAGCTTTAATGTCAAGGGCGGTCGCTGTGAAAACTGTTCTGGCGACGGCATCATCAAGATCGAGATGCACTTCTTGCCCGACGTCTATGTACCATGTGAAGTCTGCCATGGTAAACGCTATAACCGTGAAGCCCTAGAAATCCACTTCAAAGGCAAGACGGTCAGTGATGTCCTGGAAATGACCTGCGAAGCGGCGCTGGAATTCTTCAATAATATTCCCAGCATCGCCCGTAAGCTGCTGACCATGGTCGACGTCGGCCTCGGCTACATCGCCCTCGGCCAACCGGCCACGACGCTGTCCGGTGGTGAGGCCCAGCGGATCAAGTTGTCGACCGAACTCAGCCGTCGCCCGACCGGCCGGACGCTCTACATATTAGACGAGCCGACCACCGGGCTACACATGGCCGACGTCGACAGATTGCTGCACATGTTGCACGCCCTGGTCGACACCGGTAACAGCATGGTCGTGATCGAGCACAACCTCGACGTCATCAAGAATGCCGATTGGCTGATCGACATGGGCCCCGAAGGCGGCAGCGCCGGTGGCCAGGTGATCGCCGAAGGCACGCCGGAGCAGGTGGCCAAAGTCGCCGCCAGCTACACCGGCCAATTCCTGAAGCAGATGCTGAAATAGCTTAGAGCAGGTCGCTCGTCAGGGCTAAATTATCGAGGACAATCGTGCCAGCTCTGACGGCGGCAAAAAATGCTTCGGTAGCCTCAGTACGCTCCTTGCTGAGGCGCTGAGCAGCAGCTTCTACGAAGCTAAGGTGGTTGTCGGACGGCGTGGTTGTTGGATAAAATGATTCTGGGCTCATCAGAGTTTCTGATCCTGTTTCTTGCGCTGCGCCATCTTGAGCTTAACGATGTGGTAGATTGTCGGTCCGGCCGTGATGATAATGACGCCGGCCAGCACCAGCTGGATGTACTTGTCGACACCAGGGATACGGCTACCAACGTAATAGCCGAGCAAGGGAACTGAGACCGCCCAGGCGATGTCACCGATGACATCGAATAGTAGGAACTTTCGGTAGGGCATGGCGCCGACGCCGGCCAGTACCGGCTGAAAGGTCCGCACTACCGGTAGGAAGTGCGAGATCAGCAGCGTCTTGGCGCCGTATTTTTCGTAAAAGGCTTCGGCTCTTGCAATGTGATCTTTGCGAAAGATCAAGCCATCGGGCTTGTTGAAGACCCGCGGCCCCAGCTTTTTACCGACGTAGTAGCCAGTGCTGTCGCCGATGATCGCCGCCAGCGCTACCACCAGTATGACCGATACGATCGATAGCTGACCGCTGTGGGCATAGATACCGGCGGCAATCAGCAAGGTGTCACCGGGCAGAAAAAAGCCGAGTAGCAAGCCGACTTCGGCAAAGACGATACCGCCCAGCAGCAGCAGACCGCCGGTTTCGATCAAGTGATTTACATTCAGCAAATTAGACATCTAGCCATCATCTTATATGCTAAAACTGTCAGCGTCCAGCTCAAACAGAGGCTACAACGAGGTAATTTGTCAAAAAACTGCTATAATAGACAGAACTGTTAAGGAGTTCCCGTTTCATGAGCCAAGATACTATTAGTTTGCAAGTTACCAATCGCGATATTACCGGTAAAGCCGTTAAGCACCTTCGTAAGGCCGGCACCGTGCCAGCCGTTATCCATGACCACGGCAAACCATCACTCAATATCCAAGGAGATTACGTAGCTATGACCAAAGTCTGGCGACAAGCCGGCAAGCACCACCCGGTGGCTTTGACGGCCGACGGTAAGCACTTTACGGCGCTGATCAAGACCGCCACTTTTGACCCCCGCAAGCACTTATTGACACACATCGTCTTTAACGCCGTCAGCGCAACCGAAAAAGTCGAGGCCGAGATTCCGGTCCACCCGCGCTACGACGAAGGTAACGAATCGAGCCCGGCCGAACGTGTCGGTCTGCTGGTCCTAAGCCAGCTGGAGTCGGTCTTGGTTTCGGCCATCGCCAGCAAACTACCCGATTTCCTAGAGTATGACGCCGAAAAACTGATTGAGGTCGGTGACCACGTCACCGTCGCTGATTTGATCGTGCCGGCAGGAGTCGAGCTGAAAGTTGAAGCCGAGCACACCCTGGCTACCGTCTTTGAACCGAGCGCCTTAGCCGCCGCTAATGAAGCCGCCGGTGGCGATGCGCCCGAAGATGCCGCCGCTCCCGACAGTGAACAGGGTACTGAAGCCGACGACACCGGCAACGCCGCTGAAGATAAGCCAGGTGGCAAAGAACAAGCTCAGCCTAAGGGCGAATAGTTCTGCTATGTCTGATAATTCCATCATCACGTTTGATGGGGTAGCTGGTACGTTCTCCGAATACGATACGACCGTCCGCGGCCAGGTCCGCTACCAGGTAACCCGCCGCAACCTGACGCCCTACCTCAGACAACGCTCAATGTCGGTCCTCGATATAGGCGGGGGTAGCGGACCAGACGCCGCATGGTTAGTCAGCTTGGGCCACCGCGTGACGATTGTCGAGATTTCGGAGGAACAACGCCTCTATGCCGAGCGCCGTTTTAATTTCTTTTTGCGCCCCGAAGAGCGGGCCTTGATCACCATGGTGGCTGGCGATTTATCACAGCTTAGTACCGAAGCCGGCAGCTATGACCTGGTACTGTGCCATGGGGTGGCCATGTACCAACCAAATCCGCGGTCCTTTATTGCTGAAGTCTGCCGCTGGGCCAAACCGAAGGGCATTATCTCGGTGTTAGAAAAAGGCTACTACGGCGCCGAGGCCCGGGCCGTCTATAACCAGGAGATCGATCAGCTGCAAGAATTACATGAAAGCCAAAAAATTATCAATAGTTTAGGTATAAAAGTTTATGCTTTTACGCCCGATGCGCTCGAAACGCTCATCGAAATGACTGGTGCTACCATCGAGCAATGGAGTGGCATAAGGGTTATGAGTGATCGGCTTTTTGAGCGGGTGGCGGACATGTCGAAACCAGCTTTTGACACCATCTTAGAGGCTGAGTTTAGCCAAGGTAATAACCCCGGCATCCGGGCCCAGGGCCAACTACTACATTTTATTGCCCGCGCCAGTTAAAGTTCAGTGAGCACCTTCCAGTACGTTACTCCTCGATGAAGCCCCCAGATTGGTGGGCCCACAGCTTAGCGTAGGTACCACCCTGCTTGAGCAGCTGGCGGTGTGAACCCTCTTCGACGATCTGACCTTGGTCGAGCACTACTATGCGGTCCATCTTCTGGATGGTACTCAGGCGGTGGGCGATGACGATGGCCGTCCGACCAGCCATGAGTTTCCACAAGGAGTCCTGGATCAAGACTTCGCTTTCGCTGTCCAGGGCGCTGGTAGCTTCGTCCAGCAGTAGGACCGGGGCGTCTTTGAGCATCGCCCGGGCGATAGCGATTCGTTGGCGCTGACCACCCGATAACTTGACCCCGCGTTCGCCGACCAAGGTCTCGTAGCCTTTCGGTAGCCGGCTGATGAATTCTTCGGCATGGGCATGTTGAGCCGCCTTAACGATCTCCTCATCGGTCGCATCGGCTTTACCGTAGGCGATATTTTCCCGGATCGTGCGGTGGAATAGCAACGGCTCCTGGGGAACGTAGGCGACGTGCTCGTGCAAACCATCCTGGGTTATTTTAGAGATATCCTGGCCGCCGATATAAATCGTGCCGGCGTCGACGTCGGCGAAGCGCAGCAGCAGTTTGGTGAGCGTAGTCTTGCCGGAACCGGAGTGGCCGACGACGCCAACTTTCTCGCCCTGGGCAATTGCAAACGATAGCCGGTCAAACAAACTATCATTGGCGCCGTCGTGGGTAAAGCTTACGGCATCAAACCTGATCGAGCCGTCGGCAATGGCCGTCGGTTCGGGTTCGGGCGGGTCGACGACACTCGGCTTATTGGCTAAGATCTCGACCATATCGGCGGCGTCGCCCCAGGCGCGGGCGTAATTTCGCAGACTACCGTTACTGAAGTCAAACAGCTGATCAACCAGCCGTGAGGTGTAGCTTAAAATCAAGAACATCGTGCCTAGATTAGCTTTGAACAGGACGACCGCGCAGACTGCCAACGCTAGCGAACTACCGGAAATAATCCGGCTCAAAAAGCCGAGCTGATTCATCTGTGACCGTTGAATCAGAGCAAAGGCGTGCAATTTCCGTTGCGTGACGTGAGTAGCTTTTTGGAAGCGAGCTTGTTCGTAACCGCCGCGGGCATAACTCTTGATAGTCATGACGTTAGCGATGGCATCGGCTAAGTGACCGGTTTGGCGGCTTTCGGCGTTAGCCACCGTCCGACTGGCTTCCCGGACCGGCTTGGAAATCCGAATCGCAACTACCAAAAATAAGATAGTAAAGACATCAAGCGCAGCGACAAATAAAGTCGCTCTACTCAGGAGAATAATATTAGTTAGAACGATACCGATTAACATCGGATAAACTTGAAAGATTGTCGTGTCAGCCGTTCGAATGTAGCCACCGAGCAACTTGGAGTTTTGTGACACCAGCGAGCCTCCAAAATTATTGGCGTGGAAATCGGCACTTTCATGAATCATCTGGTCAAAGACTAGTTCGGCATTATCGCGCGAGACCTTGGCTTCTAGGCGCCAAGCGAACAGATCGACCAGGCGCCAAGCGACAATGCCGGCCAATAATATTACGATGTAGGCAATCAGCGGCACACCAAAGACAGGCCATAACTGCTGCTTAGTGTAGTGATGCTGGCTTAACTTACTGAGTACGCTGGCGACTATCAGCGGTGGTAAGTAACCGTTGATAAAGACGGTCAAAGGTACCGTTAACAAAATACCACTCAGTAGCCGGGGATAGGCCCGGGCACGATCAAGGTAAAAAATTGCTGCTTTTCGAATGGAGTTATTCATGTTTATCGAGCGACCTTTCCTGAGGTCCTTGGCTTACGGTGATTGGTATTGGAAATTATTTTTGTCGAAGAAGAAGTTAGCACGCCAGTAAGGCGGTAATGATAATTTGGTTTGTGTTGATCAGGGTTTTTGTCCGCCTCCTGGTTACCATCAATTGATGTTTGCTAATAGTTAAGGTCAATAGTATAGTATATAGCTTGTGAATGCAATTAGTCACGTCAGTATTTTTATATAACTTTTAGTCATGTCAGAGAATTTATCACCAGTTACAGCCGAAACGTCTGACGCCGAAGACGATGCTGACAGCTCTAAAAGTAAATCTAAAAAGAAAGCCCTAGGGGCGTTCTTAGTCGAGACCGAGCCGC
>JBBRLU010000037.1:0-4962 GCA_038231175.1 Saccharimonadales bacterium (SeqCode)
CTGCCGGCCACCACCACCGGCTCGAAGACGGCTACCGGGTTGGCGGTGCCGGTGCGGCCGATACTCAGGATGATATCTTTGACCGTCGTCGTCGCCTCTTCGGCGGCGTATTTGTAGGCCACGGCCGCCCGTGGCGCCTTACCGACGACACCTAGATCGGCGTACAACAGGCGACCGTTGAGCTTGATGACCAGTCCGTCGGTATTGAATGGTAAATCGTGGCGCGCCTGGTCCCAGTGCTCGGCAAAAGTTAAGACGTTTTTAATGTCTTTAAAAACTTTGGCCTGCGGATTGGCGCTGACGCCCAATTGTTGTAAGGCTTGATAGGCGTAACTGTTGGTTGGAACGTCAGACGGGTTTTCGCGCAATAGGTCATAAGCTCTAAACCGTAACGGCCGGCCGGCCGCCAGGGCTGGGTCGAGCTGGCGAATCGTGCCGGCGGCTAAGTTACGCGGGTTGGCGAATAGCGGCTTGCCCGCAGCTTCGCGCAACTTGTTCAAAGCTGCAAAATCGGACTTTAGCATGATGATTTCGCCACGGATCTCAGTGCGGCCAACGCTGAACTGCTCGTAACCCTTGGGCGTCCGCAGCTGCAACGGCACGTTGTCGATAGTTCGGATATTGGACGTCACATCCTCGCCGACGAAGCCATTGCCGCGGGTGACGGCCGTAGTCAGGCGGCCGTCCTGGTACTCCAGGGCGCAGGCCAAGCCGTCCATCTTGATGTCGGCGAAATATTCCAGATCGGCGTTCGGACGTAGTTTGCGCAGGCGCTCCACCCAGGCTAAGACTTCCTCGCTGTTGAAGACGTCGTTCAAGCTCAGCATCCGCGAGCTATGCGTGACCTGGGTAAATTTGGCTAATGGTTCGCCGGCAACTCTTTGGGTCGGCGAGTCGGCCGTAATCAGTTCCGGAAACTCGGTTTCTAACAGCGACAGCTCGTGCTTGAGGCTATCAGCCGCCGCTTCGCTCATCGTCGACTCGTCGAGGACGTGGTAATAGTAGCGGTAATCGGAGATAATATCGCGCAGTTTGCCAACCCGGTCAGCGGCGGCTGTCTTATTCATTGAGCAACTCACGGTACAACCCGTACAGGTAGCTATGCATGGCTAGTAGCGCAAAGCTGCTTAGTAAGAAAAAGACGAAGCTCGCCAGCGACGTCAGCCAGATGATGAACGGCACCATGACCACGGCCGCCATCACCAATAGCAGCAACGGCAAAAAGAGTAGTTTACGGAGCACCGTCCAGCGTCGGCCACGCACCAATTGGCGGGCACTGCGTAGCGCTTTCAGCGGTGTCATGTCCGGTAACGTCACGATGTATAATCCAAAAAGCGACGACGCTAGCCAATACAGCGACAGCAGCGTTAGCAGCCCGAATATAACGGCCCAGATAATCTTTTCATAGACGTGCACGGCAATGCCCTGGCTGATGACGATGGCGTAGACACTTGACCCCACCACCATCGGTAACAGCTGCAAGCCGATGACCAGCAACACCAGCACGAACGGTACCAACGGGAAGACACCCTTGTAATAGGCGTCGCGGATCCGCAATGGCTGGCCGGCGACCGTCTGACGTAAGGCCCAGATGATCGCCAAGCTGGCAATCAGGCTCAAGAAGAACTGATTGGCCCCGGCCGCGCCACTGGCCTTGCTGCCAGCCGAACCAAGCAGACCGGTAAAGACCAGGGCACTGGAAGCTAGACCACCGAGCTGGCCACCGGCGGCCTGACCAAGCTGCGTTTTCAAGGTAGTCGCACTCGTGCCGGCCAGGCTCTGGGCTAAGATGACGTTGAGCAGGCTATAGACCAGCGTTATACCGATAAACAGACGCCGATGACGCCACAGCAGCAGACTCGGTTGCCTGGTCAACTGCCAGACCGAAGGAACCTTGGCCCGAGGTGCGGCCGGAGCGGCTGTGGCGACTGCAGCCTGCCTGACTGGGACTGCTTTTTTTGGCGACCGGATTCTCTTGGCCGTCTTGGCAGACTTAGATTTTGGAACCGCTTTGCTCATAGGTCAGGCTTTACCATCCATGCCGCGTAGGCGGGCAATCCGGTCAGCAATCGGCGGGTGCGTGCTGAACAGATTGGCTAAGCTATGTCCGCGCAGCGGGCTGGCAAAAAACAAGTGGGCCGTGGCCGTATTCTGGCGGCGGGTAGCACTGCCGGTTTGACCGATCTTTTCCAAGGCACTGGCCAGGCCTTCCGGGTAGCGCGTCGTCAAGGCACCGCTAGCATCGGCCAGATACTCACGCTGACGGGAAATGGCCAGTTGGATAAGTGTCGCCACCAGCGGCGCCACAATGGCGGCTACCAGACCAAGTACGAAGAACAACGGGTTGACTCCCTCTTCGTCGTCATTACTACGGAAGAATGTAACTTGCAGTATGATATCGGCCAGTAGTGAGATAACCGCCGTCAGCGCGAAAGCGATCATGCTGACCCGGATATCATAGTTCTTAACATGACCCAGCTCATGCGCCAAGACACCTTCCAGTTCGCTGTCAGTCATGATGTCGAGCAGGCCGCTAGTCGTACAGACCGCCGCGTTCTTGGGGTCTCGCCCGGTAGCAAAGGCGTTGGGCGCCGGATCGTCCATGATGAACACCCGCGGCATCGGCAAACCGTCGGTAATGGCCAGGTTTTCAACGATCCGCCATAAGCGCGGGTTGTCGGTCTTCCTGACTTCCTTGGCGCCGTTGACCGCCAGACTCAGCCGGCTACCGGCAAAATAGGTGAAAAAGGCATAGACGACCGAGCCGATCAAGCCACCGTAAAAGATACTGTGGTTGCCACCGAAATAGGCACTGAACAGATAGGCCAGGCCGGC
This sequence comes from Saccharimonadales bacterium (SeqCode), assembly GCA_038231175.1. Taxonomy (GTDB): domain Bacteria; phylum Patescibacteriota; class Saccharimonadia; order Saccharimonadales; family UBA4665; genus UBA4729. The sequence continues at coordinate 2,836 of JBBRLU010000037.1, forward strand.
AATTAAAGCCACGAAGAAAAACATAATAACGACGGTTTTTCGCTTATTAGCCGCAATCTGGTTGTACATGCGTGCTCCTACTTACAAGTTACAAGAAATTTAATTAAAACTTAACTTCGACGGGGTTGGCGACGGCGGCCGTTTGGACGTCATCGAGTTCAAAGAATTCCTTATCGCTATGAAAGCCCAGCATGCCGGCAAAAATGTTGGTCGGGAAGACTTTGCGCTTGGTGTTAAAGTCGCGGACGACACCGTTGTAAAAGCGGCGCGACGCCTGGATCTTGTCTTCAGTGTCGGTAATCTCGGCTTGCAGATCCTGGAAGTTCTGGCTGGCTTTTAAGTCCGGGTAGGCTTCGGCAACCGCAAACAAGCTCTTCATGGTCTGGCTAAACTGGTTTTCGGCAACGGCGGTGGCGGCGACACCCTGGGCACCGATGGCGTTGGCGCGGGCCTCAGTCACCTTTTGAAAGACGCCACTTTCGTGAGCGGCGTAGCCCTTGACGGTATTGACCAGGTTAGGGATGAGGTCGTAACGGCGCTTCAGCTGGACAGTGATATCACTCCAAGCTTCCTCGGCTTGTTGGTTTAAGCGGACCAGCGAGTTGTAGGCGGTAATAGCGAACAGGCCAAGCAACCCAACAATTACAAGCACGATGATAATTACGGTCATGAAAGACACTCCTTAGTTATAGCTCTATTATACAGTAACGGCGTAGTTTTAGGTGTAATATTGGGCCGCCAAAGCGCTTGTCCTGTATCATAAGGGCGTATGTCCAAGACCTCATCATCATCGGCCGGTTGGAAAGTTTTAGGCGTTATCGTGGTGCTAGCCGCCGGCTACACCGCCTGGGCGCTGCTCCGCCCCTTACCACTCATCGTGCCCCGGATAGCCAAGCTACCGGTGGTCACGGCGGGCGTCAGCAATCGCCTGGCCTGGCCGGCTCAGGGACAGGCCGCCGTGGGCATCAACCCGTCCGGCGTGCTGGCCATGCACGGCGACGAGCGACCAGTACCGATCGCCAGTACGGCCAAGGTCTTGACCGCCCTGATGGTCCTAAAGAAACACCCGTTGGCTCTCAAACAAAGCGGCCCTAAAATTACTATCACCACCGATGACGTCCGGTTGTATAACGACTATCTGGCCGGCGACGGTTCGGTAACGGCCGTTACTGTCGGCGAAACCTTAACCGAGTACCAGATGCTGCAGGCGATCTTATTGCCGTCAGCCAACAATATCGCCGATAGCCTGGCCATCTGGGCTTTCGGCTCGCTGCCAAATTATGCCTCGTTTGCTAATAACTACAGCCGGCAGCTTGGCCTGACGCACACCCGCGTCGGGATTGATGCCAGCGGCTACGATCCCAGCACTGTCAGCACCGCCCACGATTTAGTCTTACTCGGCGAAGCCGCCATGCAGGATCCGGTACTGGCTGAGATCGTCGGCCAAAGTTCGGCCAATTTGCCGGTCGCCGGGACCATCCAGAATGTCAACGGACTGCTCGGAACCGGTGGCATCGTCGGGGTTAAGACCGGTAACACCGACCAGGCCGGCGGTGTCTTCCTAGCAGCCCAGCAAGCCGTCATCGGTGGTAAATCACTAGTCATAATAGCGGCGCTAGTCGGCACGAATTCACTCTACGACGCCATGCGAGACAGCTTACCGCTGCTGGCTTCAGCCCAGCGTAACTTTACGACGACCAAGTTAGTCGCCGCCCGCACGGTAGTCGGTTCATACGCCGCACCGTGGGGTAGCGGCACTACGGCCGTGACCGCCGAGTCGCTATCGGCGCTGGTCTGGAAAGGCTCGACGCTCAGGTCGACGTCGGATCTGCAACCGCTGCCGGCGACGGCCAAGGCCACCACAGCCGCCGGTAAGCTACGGCTTCCTCAATCTTCCGTCGGTCCGGCCCAGACAGCCAAAGTGGTGACCAGCGCTCCGCTGACCGACCCTAGTTGGCTGTGGCGGCTGACTCATCCGATGTAAGCGTCGCCAACTAAAAAACCGGCTGCTGTGGCCGGTTTTTTACTTGGTGGACTTCCTGCGACGCTACTCCAAACAAGCTCGCCTGATGCCTCACCTCGACAAGGCTTGGAAGGTGCGAGCTGCGCCTGCTCAGCGAAGCGAGC
>JBBRLU010000038.1:0-4719 GCA_038231175.1 Saccharimonadales bacterium (SeqCode)
GCCCCGAGTTGTCTTATAAAAACCTCGGCATCCAAGAAGGCAGCTCCGCCCAACGACTATGGATGGAAGCCGTTCTCGACAATAAGCGCCCCGACCAAAAAGATCAGATCCTTTCTGACCTAGTCGAGTACTGCAAGCTCGATACCCTGGCCATGGTCGAGATCTACCGTAAATTAGTAAGCGTATAATTACCTAAATGCCAAACCCGGCCTGCCCGAATTGCCAATCAGCTAAGACCGTCGAGATCGTCTACGGCTACGTCGACATGGTGCCGATCGAGTCAGCGTCAGAGTCTGAGTCTGATGACGGGCCGTACTTCGGGGGCTGCGTCGTGGAAGAAAACAGCCCGACCCGCCACTGCGATAGCTGCGATACTAATTACTGATAGCTTGACCTATAATGTTGCTATATGGCCGACCCGACACCGCCACCACCCAATGATCCCAAACTACATTTCGCCAATGAAACCGGCGTCTATATAGAGGAATATATCCCCACCGATAACTTTATGCTTGGAGATTGGTTGCGCGACAGACACATAGCCATACGCGACTATTTTGGTAAGGATATCCACTATTGGCATGTTCGCCATCGGCTGATTCCCCGCGCTCGTAAAACTACGGACATAGAGTTCCTGCAGCACGTCATAACCGACCACGGTCTAGAGCCCGAAGACCGTCTCGAAAAACGGTATTTTGACCGTGCCTGGGGCCTGTACGGACACGAATACAGATACATACTGGCCGAAATTTCCAAAGACAGTAAAAATGACCCGGACGATCCGGGGCCGCGGCTCGGCCATCCGTACGCCTATGCCTACATGGATCACTGGTTCGAAAAATCCCCGGAAATAGAAATCAAACTGCTGTACCACGGTGTCAGCTACAGTCAATACTTCAGCCTACTGGATTTACTGGAAGCCCGCGGCCTTCAGCGCCGCGCCGCTCACCGCGAAAAGCATGGTCTCGACCCCGAAACCGGCAAAAAACCTGACACCGTGGCAGAGCCTGACACCATGGAAAAACCCGAAGCGTCCAGTCCTAAGAAGCCAGGCCCAACCAAGCGCCCAGCTGCCGATACCAAGAAAAAGTAAGCCGACCCTGCACTCCGGAAGACCGCGGCAGTTTCTGCAGGCCACCCAGCACTCGTATAGCTTACTAGCTAGACAAGCTTGAAGTCCGGTGTTTCTTCTTTGGCTCTGGATAAGGAGTCGACGTAGTCGGCCAGTTTTGATTGATCGTCGATCTTGGTGACGTTGCCCTGGTCGACGACGTAGACGACGTCCATGTCTTTTAAGAGCGAGATTTCGTGGGTCGCCATCAGCACCGTCTTACCGACCATCAGCTTCTTTATGGCCGTGATGATCTTGGTGCTCGAGCCGCGGTCCAGTGCCGAGGTCGGCTCGTCCAACAGCAGGATCGGCGGGTTTTTGACAAAGGCCCGGGCAATCGAGATACGCTGTTTCTGGCCACCGCTGAGGCTGCCGCCGCCCTCACCGACCTGGGCTTCCAGACCTTCCGGTAATTTCTGGATAAAGTCGGTGGCATTGGCGGCTTCGGCGGCGATCATGATCTCTGGTAGGTCAAGCTGTTCGTCGGGTATCGCGAAGCCGATATTCTCGTGGATAGTGCCCGAAAGCAGCTCGGCCTCCTGTGACACGATACCGAATTGTTTGCGCAGGCTGGCCAGGTTTATCTGGCCGATCTCGGTGCCGTCCAGATAGATAAAACCGGAGTTGACCCGGCTAAAACGCGGCAGTAGACTGAGGATCGTCGATTTACCGCTACCGCTGGCACCGACGAAGGCTACTTTCTGGCCGGGTGCGATCTCGAAACTGACGTGGTCCAGGACCAGTTTAGCGCCATGACTGAAAGAAACGTCCTTGAAGATAATACTACCGCGTACGCTGCCGCTGACGTCGATACCGACGCTCGGGTCCGGTAAGTCGGCCTTTTCGCTGAGGACGGCGTAGACGCGCTTGATGCCGGCCATCAGCCCTTTATACTGACCGATACTGGACAGGATGTTCTCGATCGGGTCGTACAGGTAGCTGGTATAGGTTATGAAGATCAATAATTCCCCCAGCGTCAGGCCGCCGTGGAATACCTTGTAACCACCCAGCAGCAGCACGATCGCTACCCCGGAGGCAGTAAAAATATTGTTGGTGTAGTCGAACTTCTCGTTCAGTACGGTCAGCTTCAGGCTTTTTTTGGCCCGCGAACGTAACAGGTCAGAAAATTTACGGGTCTGAAAGGTCTGGCGGTTAAAGGCCTGGATCAGGTTAGTGTTCTCTATCGATTCGCTGCTCTGGGTATAGATGTCGCTGGTTTCGACGGCGATATCGTCCGACCCGGCCTCGATCCGCGGTGCGAAGTAACGAATCGACAAGTATAGCAGCGGCACGATCGCTATACCGACCAAGGCCATCTGCCAATCAAGCACGGCCAGGATGATGAGCGCGGCCACGATCGTAAAGACACTGGATATCACCGAGACCGACGTACCGAATATCAGTACCGGCAAGCTGTCGGCCTGTTCGTTCAGCCGGTAGACGTAGTCGCCGCTGTCTATCTTGCGCCGAGTTTCCAATGGTAAATTGATAATGTGATAAAAGAAGGCCGTCTGCAGCGAGATGCTCAAAGCATTGGTAAAGCGGGCGGTCAGATAAGAGTCGATAATTTCCAGCAGGCCGCTGAGCAGATAGAGCGACACGTAGCCCACGGCGACGACGACAAGCAAGCTGTAGGTGCCAGATAGGGAGTGCAATATACCGGGGGCCGGCACCTGCCCGAATACCGAGTCGATAAGGATTTTTAAGGGCCAAGGATTAAGTAGCTGTAAGCCGGCCGCTAGCAGCGACAAGAATGTCCCCAGTGCAACTTTCGGTAAGGCGGCCTTAAAATTACTTCTGATCCAACGCTGTTGATTACTGGCTTGGGGGTCTATGTAGGTCTTATTTTTTGTCATTGTGGTTCCGCGTCCTTATTGTAGCAATAACTAGCAAAGAAGCCCGATTGTGCTTGCGCAACGGGCTTCTTTGGGGCACAGAAGTGTATTACTTAGTTTTCTTAGCTTTTGCCTTGGCTGCTGCGGCCTTGACCTTGGCTTCGGCTTTGTTAGCTTCGGCCTTTGTCTTACCAGCTTTGGCGTGAGCGTTCGGCATTGAGCTTGGTGTGCGGCCGCCTGAGACGCCTACGAATGATGGTTTTGCCATTTTTTGTTCATTTTTGTTATGTTATAGGTACACCTGCATGATATCAAGCCGCTAGCGCATAATCAAGGGGTGTAGATAACCTTATGGGGCCGCTCGGCATTATGGCCTACGACAGCCTATTTACCTTGCTGCTTCACCACTTCGTAGACCATACGCATGTACCTATCGATCGCGCCCTCCGCCTTGTCTAAAAAGTCTTTACGACTCAGCCAGTCGTAGGTCGAGTGTTCCCAGCTCATGGTCAGCTCCGGCCTTGCGTCGAGTTTCGTGAGGTATAGCGAATAGCCGACGCCATTTTCGGAGTAGTCCGTGCCTTCATATATCAGCTGCACGGTGGCCGGGTTTATAACTATACCAATTTCCTCGTTTACTTCCCTCATCATCGTTTCAATCGGCAGTTCATCGGTTTCCATGGTTCCACCGGAAATATCCGGATCATCACCAAAAAGCGGATGGTTATTCCGGTACAACATCAGATATTGGCCCTGATGGTCGATAATTACTAGCTTGGCAACTTGGTTCATACAATGACTATACCAAAAAAGCTACTGGCCTGGGTTCTGCGTCGTAGAAATGTAGCACGCCGGAACTGGATAGAAGGGGCCAGCCTACTCTTAGTTGACCACGGTAGCCGCAGCCGCCCGGATTCTGTCGCGGAGCGCAACCAGTTCCGGGTACCCATAGAAAAAGCGGGTTTTTTGGTCTTTTACCGCAGAACCGGTCGGCTTGGCTTTGACGACGAAATCGGCAAAGCTTTCGGCCATGTCTTCGGTGATGTTGGTGCTGGAATATTCGCTCACGAAGGCCTGCGGTTGCCTGGCGTACAGCTCGGCGGCGTCGGACCGCGATAACTCTCCGGCCTGGCCAGCCGTCAGACCGTAGGCTTTCCAGAACTGATCATAGTAGGTGTTTATATATGAACTTTGGTCGGCGCAACCCTCGCTCAGCTGCAGCCGCGGACAGGCTCCCTGGACATCAGCTACCTGGTTGTTGGACAGCGTCAGGATGTGACCGTATTCGTGCACGATAGTGCGGATCAAATCTTTTTTAGCCTGCGACGCAAAGGTCAGGTTGACGCTCATATGCCATTTGGCCGGATCGTCGCTGCGCCAAACCGCGGCCGCCGTATCATTATTGGCGTCGTTAAATACTTCGAAGCTCAGCAGGCGCTGCTGCGCGACCTGGCTACCAATCAGTTTATTTACCAGCAGCCACAAGTTCTGGTGGGCAGCAGTTAGGGATGGCTGTAGCCCCTGGGTACTGACGGTGTAGACGCTACCCTTGGTCTCGCTGCCCGTCGAGTCGGTCGTGTATAAGACACCAGTACCTAACGGCTTGGCTGGATCCGGTTTTTTGGGTGCCGCTTTTGACTGCGACTGGGCCAGAATCTGGCTTAGTTCGGCATCGGCCTGGTCGCTTAGTTTTTGACATTGCTTGTCACTGTCGCACTCCAGGTAACACTGACCGCTCAGCGCGTCATATTTTTCTACTGTCGCGCAGCTAGC
>JBBRLU010000039.1:0-4377 GCA_038231175.1 Saccharimonadales bacterium (SeqCode)
AATAACCCAACCAACGGTGACACCATTCAAATGCAAGAACTAGCTCGATCCTCAGCAACGACCCCAGCCGCTAGTGATTACACGGACACCATAACCTTCGTTGGGGCTGGTAAGTTCTAGCCCAATACTGATACTAGACTCGTTGCCCTTATGCTATACTGAGCAGAATTAAGGCAAAGGTGTAACAATGAGTAGTTTTAGTAAGAGACTGGTATTAGCTGCATTTGCTCTGCTGCTAACAACAACAATGGCGGCTCCTTCGGTCTTAGCTGCGACTAAAACGCTACCTAGCTCGACCGCGCCTCCAAAGGCCGCTACGTCTCCATCGGGGGTAGGGGGAGCAGCCGTATCTGGTCCGTTTAACATGATTATTACGCCTGTCGCACAACAATTAGAGGTCCAGCAGGGCGGCAGTGTTTCGACGAACATACAAATTCAAAACCAGGGTAATTCGACGGAGCATATCAAAGCCCAAATTTATACCTTTAACGCTAACGGGCAGGACGGTACACCGCGGCTGATTAAACCGGCAGCTACCGACGACTTCATTAATTGGGCAAAGCTGTCAAGAACGCAGTTTGACGCTGAACCGAATGTTTGGAATAGTGTCACGCTGACAATCGACACACCAAAGAGTGCGGCTTTTGGCTATTATTACGCTATCATATTTTCCCGAGCTGATCAGAATATTGTTGATAAACAAGCAAACTTCCTGGGTGCGGTTACTAGTCTAGTGCTGTTAAACGTCAAAGCTCCTGGCGCAATCCGTAAACTCAATATTACCGAGTTTAGTACGGCCAAGAAGAGCATGGAATTTCTACCGGCTACTTTTACGGTCCGAATGCACAACATCGGCAATACGCACGTGGCGCCCCGTGGCAATATATTTATAAAAAAAGGTTCTGATAATATTGCTATATTGGAAGTAAATCTTGCAAAGGGCCAGATCTTACCAAATTCTTATAGGGTGTTTGAAGCTAAGTGGAACGACGGCACGCCCGCTTACAAGCCAAAAATCGTTAATGGCACTACTGCCTTAGACAAGAACGGTAAGTCTATAATCAAACTTTCTTGGGACAACTTTAGCTTTAATAAATTGCGGTTCGGTAAGTACACCGCCAAGCTGGTCATGGTCTATAACAACGGAAATGGCGATATTGCTGAAAACACGGAGCTTAGTTTTTGGGTCATTCCTTGGCGGATCATTGGCTTTAGCCTACTTGGATTGATTGTTGTCGGTGCTGGACTGTGGACTCTCTTGGTGCGGCCTTTGCGGAACCGAATGAAACCGGGCCGTGGCCCATTCATTAACCGTTAGCATGTACCGACGTCTGCTGTTAGCCGCCGCCGTCGTCGCCGGTGTGTCCCTAGCGACCAATCACCAGACGCCAGCCCTAACCTCGAGTGGTTTAATTAGCATCTCGCCACCCTTGAAGCAGCTAACGATTGCCTCGGGTTTGGTCCAGGCAGTCACCAACATAACACTGACTAACGGTACGCCTGATGATGTCGCCGTAGCTATAAAAACAACTGATTTTACACCTTTAGGTAACGGCAGGATAGTGCTTGGGCAGTATGGTCCGAGTGGTGCCCAGTCTGGTCTAGCCCAGTGGATGAGTTTACCGGACGGCCCGAACCTGACCATTAAAGCCGGTCAGAAGACTGACGTTCGGCTACTGATCGATAACCGGCCAGACCTGGTACCCGGCGGACACTACGGGGCAGTGGTCTTTTCGACCAGGCAGGTAGGCGCCAGTGGCCCAAATCGGGTGGCCGTAAACCAGCAGCTAACCTCATTATTCTTTGTCAAAAAAGTCGGCGGTGATATTGCCCGCATGACCTTAGAGTCTATAAAAGTAGACAGCAACTCGGGATTACCGACAACTGCTATAACAATCTTCAAAAGTACGGGTAACGTTTATGTGGTGCCCCACGGCTACATCGAAGTTACGGACGCTAAAGGAACACTGCTTGCCAAAGGTATTATTAATCCCGAGTCGTCGCTGATACCCCAAGCCGTGTCACGGTCCTTTGACACTATCTTGCAGCCAGCCGCTAGCGCCAAGTCGACGGGTCGCCTTAAACTAACTGTCTACTACAGATTTGACAGCCAGACCCAGCTAAAGGCATCGTCGATATATCTTGATAAACAGGGAATTCCTACCAAAAAAATAATAATTGTGCTCGTTATTTTAGGTGGATTAGCGGTTATGATATTTCTCTTTTTCAGCCGTCGGCAACACTATAAATTTAGTGTTCAGTCTAGGTCGGATAAAAAGTAATAATTTCGATAAACATAAACATTGTAAAGTTCTTGCTAAACTGATAGCCTTACAGTACGTCGGAGTGTAAGAGCAAACAGGTACCGGCCAAAAATAATATAAAAGGCAAAAAAATAAAGCCAAAAGCAAAACAAACGCTACGAAAAGTATGCGCTGGAGTGGTCCTTACTCTAGTGTTTTTTGCGTCTAGCCTTTTTTATTATGCTGCCCCTAACACCGCCCAGGCTGCTGTCGGTATCAATCACCAGATTAACTTCCAAGGTAAATTAGTTAACATCGACGGCACTAACGTCACCGATGGTTCATATAGCATCATATTTAGTCTTTATAATGTGGCAACTGTCGGAACTAACATCTGGACCGAAACGCAATCTGTTACGGTAGCAAATGGCATATTCCAAGTTAACTTAGGTAGCGTTACAGTACTGCCCGGGGCGGTTGACTTTAATACCGACAATATCTATCTTGGCATGAAGGTTGGCGCCGACCCAGAAATGACGCCGAGGATTCAGTTTACTGCAGTGCCGCAAGCTTTTAACTCTGAAAAACTTGGCGGCCTCGACAAAACTGGCTTTATTCAAAACAACACTGTTCAGCAGGCAGCCAGTAATTTCAATATTAGCGGGGCAGGCGTGATCGGGACGACGTTAACCACGCCAATCCTTCAGTCCGCCGCCGCTACGGCGCTGACCATCACCGGCAACGCCGCCAGTACCTGGAGTACCAGTGCGGGCAACATTACGCTGCAAGCCGGTAGTGGTACGGTTAGCCTAGGCTCAACCACAACCTTATCGAGCACCGGCGCTTTGACGGTTAGCGGTGGCACAACCCTGGCCCTGAGCTCGACGGGAGTCAATGCGATTAGCCTAGATTCCGGTACCACCGGGGCAGTTAGCATCGGCACTAACGCCAATGCCAAAACGATAACTATCGGCAATATTACCGGCACCACCGGCGTGGTAGTGGATTGTGGCACCAATGGTTGTAGCTTTGGCGCTAGCGCCACGGCGCACACCACTACAGTCGGCTCGAGCACTTTGGCGAGCTCGGTACTTATCCAGGCTGGTACCGGGAACTTAACTTTGACTACCCTAGGGACGGGCACACTTGGCGTTGGTAATAATGCCGTGGCCCAGACTATTGCCGTCGGTAACGTCACTGGGGCAACGGCCCTTAGCGAGCGCGTCGGCACCGGCAATTACACACTCGACGGTGTCGCCGGCTCGACGTATACGATTGGCGCCAGCACCACCACCGGCACGATTACCGTAGGCGGCACGGCCCAGACGGGGACCCAGACTTTTGGCCAATCTACCGCCAGTAACACGATTGCTATCGGTGCATCAGCTGGAGCGGCCGCTACCCAAGCCATAAATATTGGTACCAGCGCCACCGCTACATCGACTACCAACGTGCTCATCGGCTCGACCGTAGCAGGCAGCACCACGCTCCAAAATAACGCCATTATTAATATTAATGCGCCAACCGTAGCCGGCAATGCCACCACCCAGAACTTGTTTAATACGACAGCTACAACCGTCAACTTTGCCGGTGCCGCCACGACGCTAAGTGTTGGCGCGGCAACCGGCACCACAACCATCAACGGTAACCTGACCGTGGCGGCTGCCAAGACGCTGACTGTCACTAACCTCGGCACTGCCGGCATTGTCACCAACACCGCTGCCGGCGTTATTGGAACGGTAGCCACCATCCCGGTCGCTAATGGTGGCACCAACCTGGCCAGCTACACGGCAAACAGTGTGCTGTATGCCAGCGGCGCGACCACCATTGCCCAGGCAACCGCCTCGTCGGCCCAGGTGTTACTCGGTAACGCTACTGGTGTCCCGACCTTCACCGCCCTGACGGGGGACGTTACTATTAGTAACACCGGCGTTACGGCGATCGGGGCCAACAAGGTCGTCGATGGCTTCTTGCGCCAGAGCGCTGCTACCAGCATCATCGGCCGCTCGGCTAACACGACCGGTAACGTCGCCGACATCTCGGCCACCGCTGACGGTCAAGTGCTGCGTCGCATCGCTGGCGTGCTCGGCTTCGGTACGCTCGATAATTCATCACTGACCAGTGGTAGCTTTAC
>JBBRLU010000040.1:0-4247 GCA_038231175.1 Saccharimonadales bacterium (SeqCode)
CCTCAGCCATTACTTTTTCCTCCGCTTGGCGCCCTTCTGGTTCTTGCTGCTCTTGGTGGCCTTCAGAGCCACCGGCTGGGCCACGGTAACGACTTCGGCCTCCGGGATGGCGTCAAGGTTACGCTGGGGCGTGCTATCCATGGACTCCATTTCGGTTTCGTCTTTGCGTAGTACGATACTCTGTTGGATAAAGGCGACGATGCCGCCGGTCAGCCAGTAGAGGCTGAGGGCCGCTGGCAAGGTGATGGTAAAGACTAGCACCACGGCCGGCAGCAGGTAGATGGTGCCGCGGCTGACGGCGGCGTTGACCTCGGACTGGTCGGTCTGCTTACCCTGGCCGGCCTCTTTCAAGATGGCCCGTAGGCCGCGTTTGTCTTGATTATCCGGTAGCAGCTGCTTGGCCTGGAAGAATTGGGCGACGGCGCTGCCGAGCACGATTACGAAACCACCGAGGTAAAAGCCGTGTGGGCCGATAGCAGAGCGACCGAGGTCGATGAAGCCGAACAGTGTGTTGTCAAACAGTTTGATGTTGTGCGACAGCTGATTAAGCCAGCCCAGATTGTGCTGCAGCGAGGGGTAGGCAAAGGTGACGAGCGTGTGTGGGTCGTGAATCACTTTTTGTAAGCCGCTATAGAGACCGATCAGTACGACCAGCTGGACGATCAGCGTCGGGAAGGTGCCGATCGGGTTGATGCCGCGCTCTTTGTAGAGCTCCATCAGCATCAGCGACTCTTTTTGACGGTTGCCCTTGGTGGCTTTCTTGATCTTGGTAATCTCGGGTTGCAGTTTGCGCATGGCCCGGGTCTGGTGCAACTGCTTCTTGACCAACGGCCAGAGCAGCAGGCGGATAACGATCGTAAACAGGATCAGGGCCAGGCCGAAGTTGTGGCCCGGCAGATAGGAGTAGATGACCACCAACAGGTTAAAAATTGGTTGCACGATCAGGGTGGTGAACGAAAGCATGTTAGTTAATTCCTCTTTGCATTAACTATACCATGACCGCCAGTGGTAGTCTCTGGGGTGGCTAGACTGATTTTAGCCAGTAGCGTCTGCACCTGCTGGGCCAGCTGGGCCGCCGGGATAGTCGCCGCCTGGTCACTAAAAACCGTGATGACGATGTCGACGGCCGGCAGATCGGTCTGTCCGGCCCTTATTAACTCAAAAATGCGCCGGCGGATGCGGTTACGGACGACGGCCGACTTATGGACTTTCTTACTGACGACGACCGCCGCCCGGTAGCTGCTGCCTCTGGTACGGGTGGCGTATTTGAGGCTTAACAGTTGGCCGCGGACAGTCGTCCCCCGCCGATAGACCGGTAGGAGGGCGCTGTAGCCGTGGAAGCGGTAGAGTCGAGCGATCATGACATCAGTATAAAGCAAAGAGCCCGAGTTGCCCCGGGCTCTTCAAGCGCCAATAACTGTGGTTTTAAGCCGACAGTTTGGTACGGCCCTTGTTGCGGCGGCGCTTTAACATGGCGCGGCCGGTGCGGCTGGCCATGCGCTTCATAAAGCCACCGACGCGGGAGCGGCTACGCTTCTTTGGTTGAAAGGTTCTTTTGGGCATACTTCTATCCTACTACACTTTAATCGCCGGCCGGATACAACTTTGATCGGCATAGCAATCTTTTTTGTTAGCCTTGGGCGTAAAATTAACAATATTTAGTCGCTTAAGTCTAGCAAGTTTTCCACTCTTAAGCAACTAGTTTCCACAGGCCACCAGATGAGGCCGCTGGGTGTGTACAACTCGACCACTGATAGCCGGCTCTGTGCTGCCCTACTGTTGTTGTTTTTGGAAAGGTGTGGAAAACTTTTGATTATTTCGGTATATTTAGGTCAAGAACTGAGCAATAAGGGAGCGACGGTGCAAAATAACGGGGTTTGGCAGGCAGTGCTGGGAGAGATTGAATTAACGATTTCGGTCGGTAACTTCGTGACCTGGTTCAAACCTACCATGCTCCTGAGCCACGCCGCCAACACTGTTGTAATCGGCGTGCCCAACGTCTTTATCAAGCAACAGTTGGAGCGTAAATACGCCGATCTGATCCGGACGACCCTGGAAAAGAACGGTATCATCGCCGAAGTTATCGAATATAAGATGTCGGCCGCGACCCAACATGTTCGACCGGCCGCCGACGAAGTGGTGCTGGTGTCGCCTGGTCAAATTAGCCAAAGCTTCGGTAGTAACAGTGGTGGCCGCGGTAACAGTAGTGGCAGCAGCGAGCGCTACGCCGGCCCTCGCTCAACCTCACCGGTCATGGAAATGAACGGCTCCGGTCCTCACAATAAACCTACCGATGGTGGTGCCGGCGGCAGCGCCAGCGCCGGCACGCTCGGCAACGGCCTGACCCACTCCTACCGCCAAGGTATTAACGAGCGCTACACCTTCGATAACTTTATCGTCGGCAGCGGCAACGAGCTGGCTTTCGCCGCCTGCCAGTCGATTGCCCAGATGCCCGGCAAAAAATACAACCCGCTGTTCTTGTACGGCGGCGTCGGGATCGGTAAGACCCACCTGATCCAGGCCGTCGGTAACGCCGTCAAGGCCAAGAACCCCAAAGCCAAGGTGTTATACATCTCGACCGAACAGTTTGTCCAGGAGTTCGTGGCCGCCCTGCGCTTCCGCAAGACGGCTGATTTTGCCAGCTATTACCGCTCGGCCGACGTGCTGATCGTCGACGACATCCAGTTTATCGCCGGCAAGGACAAGATGATGGAGGAGTTCTTCCACACCTTCAACGCCCTGCACCAAGGTAACAAACAGATCATCATCAGCTCCGACAAGCCTCCCAAGGACATCCCGACCCTGGAAGAGCGCCTGGCCAGCCGCTTTGCCTGGGGCATGAGCATCGACATGCAGATCCCTGACTTTGAAACCCGCTGCGCCATCATCCAGACCAAGGCCCACAGTCACGAAGTCGAGCTGCCGGCCGACGTCGTCGAGTACCTGGCCAATCACATCCAGACCAATATCCGGGAGCTGGAAGGCGCCCTTAATCAGTTACTGGCCTTCTGCGAGATGCGTAACTTAGAACCGTCGTTGGGTGTTGCCGGTAGCCTGCTAGGGTCGTCCAAGGCCCGGCCGAAACACCTGAGCGCCAAACAGATTATCGAGCGCACCTGCAAGCACTTCCAGATTCCGTTGGAAGACATATTGGGACCGAAGCGCGACAAGGATATCGTCGTTCCCCGCCAGATCGCCATGTATATGTTGCGTTCGGAGCTACACCTCAGTTTTCCGAAGATCGCTAAGGAGCTGGGCCGCAAAGATCACACCACCGCCATTCACTCGGTCGAGAAGATTACCAAAGAGTCGCAGCTGGACGCCAACCTGCGCTCGACGCTATCGGAAATCAAGGAACGGTTGTATGCGTAGTTGTGGACAACCGGTGCACAGGCTGGGGGTTCTAGTAGCTGGCGTAGTGGGTTTGTGCGCAGCCGCCGACAGTCGGCCGGCTAACCCTGTGTATTCCCACCCGACTTATACCGCCTTCAAGACCACTTTTGTACTCGGCTTTGTGCACTACTTTTTTGGTCAATCGGTATCTGTTAGGGCAACATTTATACACCTAATCCACAGGACCAATAAAGACAACGATAATTTTAAATTGATAATAACTCATAGGGAGCTGTGTATATGAAACTGCAGGTAACTCAGGAAAATCTTAACCGCGCTTTGGGCTCAGTGGCCCGGGTCGCCAATACCCGTAATGCCCTACCGATACTGGCCAACGTCCTAATTAAAACCAGCAACAACCGCCTGAGTCTGTCAGCGACTAACTTAGATATCGCCATCACGCACTACATCGGCGCCAAGGTGGCCGACGAAGGCTCGATAACCGTCCCGGCCCGCCTGATGCAGGATTTTATCAGCAGCCTGCCCTCCGGCGTCATCAACTTAGAATTAAAAGACACCAAGCTCAGTATCACCACCGATCAGTATCAGTCGACCGTCAACGGTATCGTGGCCGACGACTTCCCGGTCATGCCGGCCATAACCGGCGGCCAAAGCTGGACCGTACCCGGTGCTTTGCTTAAGAAAACTTTACAGCAAGTCGTCTTTGCCGCCTCTAACGACGAAACCCGACCGGTCCTGACGGCCGTGCTGCTGCACACCTCAGACGGTGCTCTCTACATGGCCGCCACTGACAGCTACCGCTTAGCCGAGCGCCAGCTTAATAAGAACAGCGAAACCGTCCGCCTACTGGTACCGGCTACCGCCATGCAGGATTTACTGCGCATCATCGGTGA
>JBBRLU010000041.1:0-4066 GCA_038231175.1 Saccharimonadales bacterium (SeqCode)
CCGCAACGCTTTCAAGGTTGCCTTCGAACGCAGCGACATGGAAGTCGTGGCGCTTAATGACCTGACCGACACCAAGACGCTGGCCCACTTACTGAAACACGACAGTAATTACGGCACTTATCAGCACGAAGTCGGTTACGATGAAACCGGTATTATCGTCGATGGTAAGCACGTCCGTGTCTTTGCCGAGCTCGACCCAGCCAAACTACCCTGGGCCGACAACAAAGTTGACGTCGTTATCGAATCAACCGGTTTCTTCGTCGATCCAGCCAAAGCCCGGGCCCACATCGATGCCGGAGCCCATAAAGTCGTCATCAGTGCTCCCGCTAAGGGGGAAGGTGCTACGACTATCGTCCTCGGTGTCAACGAAGATCAGCTGGCAACCGCTAGCGAGATCATCAGCAACGCCAGCTGCACGACTAACTGTATAACCCCCGTGGCGGCCGTCATCGAGCACAATTTTGGCATTGAAAAAGCCATGATGACCACCATCCACAGCTACACCGCCAGCCAGAAACTGCAGGACGCGCCATCGAAAGATCTGCGTGAGGGCCGCAACGCTGCCGAGAACATCGTGCCGACCACCACTGGTGCCAGCATCGCCGCCGGCCAAGCGCTGCCCGCCTTGCAAGGTATCTTTGGTGGTCTGAGCGTCCGCGTCCCGACGCCGGTGGTCTCGATGAGTGACTTCGTCATCATCACCAAGCGACCGGTTTCGGTCGAAGAAGTCAATGAAGTCTTTAAAAAGGCCGCCAAGGAACCGTATTACCAAGGCATCCTAGCCGTCACCGAAGAAGAATTAGTCAGCTCCGACTTCATCGGCAACAGCCACTCGGCGATCGTCGACCTTAAATTGACCCAGGTTGTCGCCGGTAACATGCTCAAAGTTGTGGCTTGGTATGACAACGAATGGGGCTACAGCAACCGCCTGGTCGAGAACGTCGCTGACATTGGCCGCTTATTGCACCAAAAAGATCAAAGTCACGCCCACCAATAAACCATGAAGATTTACCTCGGCTCCGATCACAACGGCTACCAGTACAAACAGGATTTAGCGTACGAACTGCGTAACGCTGGCCACGAAGTGATTGATGATGGCAATATATCAATTGACCCGAATGACGATTTTCCGCAGTTCGCTGGCAAAGTCGTCAATGATTTACTGTCTGAAGCCGACCCCGAGGCTAAGGGGCTACTCATCTGCGGTAGTGGGCAAGGAATGGCCATGGCCGCTAATCGTTTTAAAGGTATTAGGGCCAGCTTGTGCTGGAACTTAGAAGAAGCCCGGGCTAGCCGTAACGATGACGACAGCAATGTGCTCTGTTTAAGCTCGCGTTTCCTATCGATTGACGAGGCTCAATCGATCGTCACGACCTTTTTGCAGACGCCGTTTGCCGGCGCCCCACGATTTATTCGTCGCATCCAGGAGCTGGACCAGCTTACCTAGCCATGGCTACCATCTGCCCGACGGTCACGGCGTTCAGTGAACACGACTATAAAGAGCAGTTACTGCGCTTGAAGCCGTTTGCCGAGCGGATCCATATCGACCTGATGGACGGCCGTTTCGCGCCGACGGTCTCGCCGGGGCTTGACCATATCTGGTGGCCACCGGAGCTGGCTGTCGACATCCACCTGATGTATCAAGAGCCGATGGCGGTCTTAGCCGATCTGTTGCGGCTGCGACCGCGGATGGTGATCGTGCACAATGAAGCCTATCTGCACCACATGCAGTTTTGCGGTGAACTGCACAAGGCCGGTATCATGACCGGTCTGGCGCTATTACCGGAAACACCGGTTCACTATGCCGAGCAGATCATGCACAGCTTTGACCACGTCCTGATCTTCAGTGGCAACCTGGGCCACCACGGTGGCCAGGCTAATCTTGAGCTGCTAGCTAAAGCGGCCCAGATCCGTGACCACCACCCCGATGTCGAGATCGGCTGGGACGGTGGCATCAACCTAGAGAATGCTGCTCAGCTGGTGGCCGCTGGCATCGAAGTGCTGAACGTCGGCGGCTACATTCAGAACAGTGACGACCCAGAAGCTGCTTATGCTAAACTGAAAGCAGAAATATCGTAAAATTATGCCAAAACAATCACTCGCCCGCCTCGAAACCATCGCCACCGACATCCGGAGCGACATTATCAAGATGCTGGAGCACGCCGGCAGCGGCCACAGCGCCGGTCCGCTAGGCCTGGCCGACATCTTTACAGCCCTCTATTTCGACGTCTTGAAGCACGACCCCAAAAACCCTGACTGGGCCGAGCGTGACATCCTGCTCCTAAGTAACGGCCACTGCGTGCCGGTACGCTATGCCACCATGGCCCAGGCCGGCTATTTTCCCAAAAAAGAGTTACTGACGCTGCGCAAGTTCGGCTCCCGGCTGCAAGGCCACCCTGAGCGTACCCGACTACCGGGTATGGAAACCACCAGTGGCCCGCTCGGCTGTGGTCTCAGTCAAGCCTGTGGTATGGCCCTAGCGATGCGGATGGACAGTATTACCCACCGCTGGGTGTACGTGGTGATGGGTGACGGCGAGCTCAACGAAGGCAACATCTGGGAAGCGGCTATGCTCGGCAGTAAATACCGCTTGAATAACATCATCGGTATCATCGACCGCAATAACATCCAGATTGATGGCCCGACCGAACTGGTCATGCCGCTGGAAGACCTGAAGAACAAGTGGGAAAGCTTCGGCTGGCACGTGCTAGAAGTCAACGGCAATGACATCGAAGCCGTGATTGACGCCTGCAACATGGCCAAGACCATCGCTGAAAAGCCGGTCATGATCATCGCCCACACCATCCCCGGCAGGGGCGTCGACTTTATGGAGAGTGATTTCCATTGGCACGGCGCACCACCGAACCACGAGCAAGCCAAACTGGCGCTGCACGAGCTGCGGACGCTGCGCGGTAAGATCAGGAGCGAACATGAATAACGCCGGCGTCAATCAATACTCCTACACACGCCGGCCTACCGGCACCATCATTTGGAGCTGGCTGGGGGCCTTTACCAGCTTATTATTTCTGGTGCCGGCCGGAGGGATGGTCGTGGCCGACGCTGCCGCCTATCGTCCGTGCAGTATCAACAGTTCCGGCTTAACGGTCAGCGTCTGCGGCCGCCACGCCGTCGATTTCTCTGACCTGGTATTACTGGGGCTGTTTTTCGGCGCCTTATTAATCGTCATCTGCGCCACCACCCACGCTGTGCGGATGTCGAGAAAGACCTTATGACCAATTTACACTTAGCCGACTTAAGCCAACCGCTGGCTGAAGAACCGATCCGTAAAGGTTTTGGTCGTGGCCTACTGGCCGCCGGTAAGCTCGATAGCAACGTCGTGGCGGCCTGTGCCGATCTGACCGATTCGACGCAGATGAATCTGTTCAAAGCCGAATTCCCGGAGCGCTTTATCGAGATCGGCGTCGCCGAGCAGAACTTAGCTACCGTCGGTGCCGGCTTAGCGGCGATGGGCAAGATCCCCTTTGTCAGCAGCTACGCCGCCTTCAGCCCCGGTCGCAACTGGGAGCAGATCCGAACTACCGCCTGTCTGAACGAACGGCCGGTCAAGATCATCGGGTCGCACGCCGGTGTCAGCGTCGGTCCCGACGGTGCTACCCATCAGATGTTGGAAGATATCGCACTGATGCGGGTGCTACCAAACATGGTCGTCATCGTCCCTGGCGACAGCCTGGAAGCCGAGCGGGCTACCCTAGCGATGGCTAAAGATGGTCGCCCCAACTATTTGCGCCTGGCTCGTGAGGCTACCCCGGTCATAACGACTGCTAAAACGCCGTTTGAAATCGGCAAAGCTTACGTCTATGAAAAGGGCAGTGACGTCACGATAATCGCTACCGGCACTATGACCTATCAAGCCCTGAAGGCTGCTGAGCAACTGTTTAAAGACGGCATTGAAGCCGAGGTGGTACACGTCCCGACCATCAAGCCGCTCGACGCCGAAACTATTTTGAAGAGCGTCCGTAAGACCGGTTGCGTCGTGACGGCCGAAGAGGGCCAGGTCATCGGCGGCCTCGGCGGCGCCATCGCCGAACTGCTGGCCGAACACCAC
>JBBRLU010000042.1:0-3529 GCA_038231175.1 Saccharimonadales bacterium (SeqCode)
AAGGCGAATTCAGCGGCCACAAAGATGCCGCATAGCCCCACCAGGCCTAAACTTACTAATAACAGGAGGACACTCATCTAGTCCCTCTTACTTTAGCGGTATCAGACTAGAAAGGCAATACGAGGTTGACGATGAAAGCTGGCGCCTTTAGGCGTTATAGCTCGAAGAGCTGACGTCACCGCCGGTACCGGTCCAGTTGGTATGGAAGAACTCGCCGCGCGGTTTGTCGGTCCGCTCGTAGGTATGGGCGCCAAAATAGTCGCGCTGGGCCTGCAGTAGATTGGCTGGCAAATTGGCGCTGCGGTAGGCGTCGTAAAAGGCTAACGCCGTTGACATCGCCGGTACCGGGATACCGACGCTTGTAGCTTCGCCGATCACTCGGCGCCACGACGTTTGGGTGTCGCTAATCACTTTGGTAAAGAAGGGGTCAAGTAACAGATTGCTCAGCTCTGGATTGGTATCAAAAGCTTGCTTGATGTCGCCCAAAAAAGCGCTCCGGATGATGCAACCGCCGCGCCACATCAGGGCGACACCACCGTAGTTAAGCTTCCAGCCATATTCGGCGGCCGCGGCCTGCATCAGCATATAACCCTGGGCGTAGCTGATGACCTTGGCGGCGTAGAGGGCCTGGCGGATATTTTCGACCAGCGCCCGGTCGCCGCTGCCATCGGGCTTGGGTCCACCCAAGATCTTACTGGCCGCCAGACGCTGTTCTTTAAACGAGGAAATAGTGCGAGCGTAGACGGCCTCGGCGATCAATGACACCGGCTGGCCCAGATCGGCCGAACTGATAACCGTCCATTTGCCAGTCCCCTTTTGGCCGGCGGTGTCTAGAATCTTGTCGACTAACGGCTGACCGTCTTCATCTTTGTACTCCAGGATGTCGGCGGTAATTTTAATCAGGAAGCTATCGAGCTCGCCAGCGTCCCAGTCGCGAAAGGTGGCGGCCAGCTCTTCAGCGCTGAGGCCAAGGTGTTCGCGCAGCAACTGGTAGGCTTCGCCAATCAGCTGCATGTCGCCGTACTCAATGCCGTTATGCACCATCTTGACGTAGTGACCGGCGCCACCCGCGCCGACCCATTCGCAGCACGGCGAACCGTCCTCGACCTTAGCGGCGATCGACTGGAAGATATCTTTGAGGTGCGGCCAGGCAGCTGCCGAACCACCGGGCATGATCGACGGCCCGTGACGGGCGCCCTCTTCGCCACCCGATACGCCGGTACCGATGTAGAGTAGGTCTTTGGACTCGGCATAAGCCACGCGGCGAATGGTATCGGTAAACAGGGAGTTGCCGCCATCAATAATGATATCGCCGGCTTCCAGGTGCGGTAATAATTGCTCGATAGTCTGGTCGACGGCTGCGCCAGCCTTGACCATCAGCATCACCCGCCGCGGGGTCTTGAGCTGCGCCACCAGCTCCTCTATGGAGTGGGCACCGACAACATTAGTATCTTTGGCCTCGTTGGCTAAGAAGTCATCGACCTTACTGACGGTCCGGTTGAAGGCCACGACCTTATAGCCGTGGTCATTCATGTTAAGAATCAGGTTCTGGCCCATGACCGCCAACCCGATTACGGCAATATCAGCACGTTCATCATTATCGGTCATCAGGCGCTCCTCTATTAGTTGTCTTAGTAATTATTGTACGCTAAGTTGTGGGGCCGGCCAGGCTAAAAGGGTCGGACAAGACTGAGCGACAGATCGATAATAAACAGGACCAAGCCCTGCACCGCAATCGCCAGCCCGTAGCCGCGACGCTGGTCCGTAATCTTTTGGCCGGCGTAGGCCAGCAGCACTCCAACGCTAACGTAGACCAAGTCCAGCCCGGCATTCAATCGGAACAACTGCCGAGCCTGCTGCTGGGTATGGATGTCCGAAGCATACATACTGAAGGCCCGCAAAACCATCGCGACGGCGATCAAGCCCAGCACCGTATTAATAATTCCCCAGAACAAGGTCATCTGCCTGAAACTACGTGGCGTTACGGCCGACAGTTTTTTGTATCCAAAGCCATACAACGCCGAGCTTATACCCCACGCCGTCAGCGTCACCATACCAACCAATATTACGTCGGCGTAAGAAATAGTCGTCATACTAATTGTTCTGACTCGGAATAATCATCTTTAAATGAGGGCTTGGTCAATATTGCCCGCACATCAGCCGAGCTTCCGGGGGCAGTCATACCAATTTCATCTAGGACGAGTCGCTTGCCGGACTCTTTCGGTATGGCGATCCAGTCCTTGCTGGTAATGCTGTACATATAGTTCATATCACTTAAGGGGCCGTAACAGAGCTTTGCTCAGATCACTATCGAACGTCAGCACGCCCCCCTTACCGGACGTAGCCCATAGCAGACAGTCGGTGTAGTCAAGTTTGGGGTTTTGTGCGTACAATTTTAGTGCTTTCAGACTAACATCGGCCACCAGAATTTGTGGCGCGGCCACCAGAGCGCTTATAGCTGCGGCGATATCGCTGCGAGCCATTTTGTAGGCGTGAAACTCCAGCACAAAACAAAGCTCAACTAAAACGGCATCTAAAATATAGAATTCGTGCTGACCGCCCCGCTGGATTTCGCTAATTGCCTGGGCTGCTAAATCCTGATCGTCACCAGTGATGACTCGCACCAGTACATTAGTATCGATGTACTTCATGTCGTTTTAGAAGCTTGTTTGGCGGCACTACTACGTACTGCCTGTTTGAGCTCAGCTTCTGATAACGGCCGCTGAGCGCTGTGTTTACCCCAGAACTGCTGCAAAGCTTCTTTTAAAGCTGGTTGTGGTGAGAGTATTATTTTCCCATCGCGTAAATCTGCTCGTAAAACGCGGTTCTGAGCCAGCTGAAGGATGTTGACGTATTCGCTAGGTAAAGTAATCTGGTTCTTACTGGTAATAGTTACATTCTTTATAGTCATGCAAGGAGAATACATCTTCCTTACAAAATAATCAAGCCGCCCTGTTAACTGCCGTAAAGACTTTAGGGCTTAAGTCTTAGATGGACTGGGTTTACGAAACATAATCTTCCCGCAGCTCGAGCATTTACCCGTTTGATAGCTATACCCGAAGAAGCTTTCCGAATCATGCCACTGCACTTCGTGGCTGACGCCAGGTTTACCTCGGCACCATCTGTTGGTAGGCTTTTTGGATCGGAAAGAAACTATAGTTTCACTGTGATCGTGCTTAAAGTCACGCTTAATAATAGCGCCTGCTCGCCAGCTGCCATGATCTTTTTTTAGCCTCATAGGACTATTTTATACCGCCAGCCAACTATTTCGCAGTAGCTTTGTTCGGCTAAGTATACCCTGTGGTCGATGTACTCGTAATCTTAAGGCCAACAAAAAACTTCACGATTGAGTGAGGCTTTCAAGTATAAATAACTTGGTAGGCCGTGGCTTTACAGGTTTGTAACTATTTTTTGGTGACAGCCGGCGTATCGTGAGCCTGAGCGGCAGAACGGGCCTGTCTTTCGTGTGGCGCTAATTGATAACCAACCCTGTTACCAATTAAGCCACCGATTACGGTAGCAGCTATTC
>JBBRLU010000043.1:0-3320 GCA_038231175.1 Saccharimonadales bacterium (SeqCode)
CGCTGCGACAGGGTACGGGGGTTGATACTACCGACCGAACGCTCCAGTTGGCAGAAGCGCTTCGGTCCGCTGAACAGATCGCGTAAGATAAGGGCCGTCCATTTGTTGCCGATGATCTGCATGGCGCTGGCAATACAACCGACGGTCGGCTCGAGGGGCGCTGTTGTTACGGGGGCTGTGGTATTCATTACTTTACAAAGTATAGCACATAGCCTATACTTTCCATTACTATACTAAATATACCGCAAGGAGTTACCTATGAAAGTGCAAGTTATCGTTGGATCGACCCGCCCCGGACGCGCTACCTTAAGCGTCGCCAAATGGGTCGCTGCCGAAGCTGCTAACGTCGAAGGTGCCGAAGTCGAAATAGTTGATTTACAAGACTTTGCAATGCCATTCTTTAATGAAGCCATCAGCCCGCGTTACAACCCCGACCGCCAGCCGGCTCCGGAAGTCCAAAAGTGGCTCGATAAAGTTGCCGAAGGCGAGGCCTATATCTTTGTGACACCCGAGTATAACCACTCGATTGCCGGCGTACTCAAGAACGCCATCGACTTCTTGACCTATGAGATGAAGCACAAGCCGGCCGCCGTCGTCTCGCATGGTAGCGTCGGCGGCGCCCGGGCGGCGGTGCAGCTCAAGGAAATCCTTAGCGAAGCCACTGCGACGATTGTTCCTAGCAGCGTGCAACTAGTCGCTATGGTCGCCTTCGGCGGTCTGATCGATGAGGATGGCAAGCTTGACGAAAAGGTTAAAGCTAAACAGCACGGTCCGCAAGGCGCCCTTGAGGGCATGCTCACAGACCTAGCTTGGCACGCCAGCGCCCTTAGCGCCGCCCGTAGTAAATCGTAATAACTACTGCTTTTAGGCCTCGAAACCCCAGCATAACGGCCGGGGTTTTTCGTGGTGCGCTATACTAGGGCCATGATTGACAAAAAAGCCATTCCCACAAAACTGCTGTGGGTCGATTTAGAAATGACCGGTCTGGATGCCCAAAAGGACGTGATCCTGGAAGTAGCCGCCGAAATTACCGACATGAACTTTAAGACGCTGGCTTCCTATGAGGCCTGCGTCCGCCAGGACCGCGACGTCGTCATCGACCGTATGCAGAAAAATATCTGGTGGAAAGATTACCCGGTCAACCGCGACGGCTTTGTCAATAAACTGGCCGACGGTAAGGACCCGCGTCAGGTAGAGCAGGAACTCATGGCCCTGGTCGAAGAGCAGTTCGGCACCGAGCCAGCTATCCTGGCCGGTAACAGCATCCATAACGACCGCAATTTTATCAAACAGTGGTGGCCAGCCCTCGACCTGAAACTGCATTATCGGATGCTTGATGTCAGCTCGCTCAAAATCCTGATGCAGGGCAAATATGGTGTCGAGTTCGAGAAAAAAGAGGTCCACCGGGCTTTTGATGACATTCAGGCCAGCATCGCTGAACTTCAGCACTATCTGGAATGGTTCGGCCGAGAGGGCAGCTAAATGGATCATAAAGCCCTCGAAGATTATATCTTGAGCATGCCGAACGCCCGGCTCGACTATCCGTTCGGCAAAGACGTCGCCGTCTACAAAGTTGGCGACAAGATGTTTGCCCTGATCGGTGAGGACAAGCAGCCGTTGCAGCTGAGTCTTAAATGCGACCCTGGATTAGCGGTAGTGCTACGCGAGAAATACGACGAGATTATGCCCGGCTCCCACCTCAATAAAAAACATTGGAACACGATCGTCATGGCCGGGCAGGTACCGGTAGACGAGATCGAAGACCTGATCCGCCATAGTTATCTGCTGGTGAGCGCCGAACCCGGCCCCGACCTGCCAGTTACGGCGTAGTGCCGAATTGGCGCAGTAGTAAGCTAGCGCCGTCGTATTCTTGCTGCAATAATTCGCGACCGCGGGTACCGGTGGTCTTATCGTAGGCTTGCTTGAGGCTGGTTCGGTAGTCTACTAACTGGTTTTTGAGGACCTGTTGTAGCGTCAGGTCGTAGGTACCGGCCGAAGTCGCCGCTGCTAATTGGGCAGTTATGGCTAAGCCGCCGGGGTAGATCAGCTGATTCTTAGTCACCTTTTGACCCTTCGTACTCAAGTAAGCCAGCAGTTGCGACTGGGCACTTTTCAGGCTGACCTGGGTAGTAATGGCTACGGTTGAGCTGCTACTGCTTAATTGTTGGCTGCCACTGGTGGCGGCCGTGGTGATGGTAATCAATTCCTGTTGCTGGTTAACGACCTTGATCAGTGCGGCCGAGTTACCGCTGCCGGAAGATAAGATATTCTTAGCGCCCACAAATAATATAAGTAGGATAAAAAAGCCAGCCAGGGCGATTAACAGACGAGCTGTGACCGAAGTCCCGACCAGCACACTTCGCTTAGCGGGAGCAGCCGGATTCACGATAAAATCAAATTGATTGGGGTTAGGCGGTGGGGAGTTTGGCTGCTGCGGATACATAAGCACTATTTAAGCACATCAGCCACCGCTGTACCACTAGGGATAAACCCTGTACTCTGGTAGCTATATGGATGCGGTCGATGAAGTCAAAACCAGGTTAGCCATCGAAGACGTGGTTGGTGAATACGTGCAGCTCAAGCGCGCCGGTCGTAATTTTAAGGGTCTCAGTCCGTTTGCCGCCGAGCGGACACCGAGTTTCGTGGTCAGCCCCGACAAGCAGATCTGGCACGACTTCAGCTCCGGCAAGGGCGGCGACATGTTCAGCTTTGTCATGGAAGTCGAAGGGCTCGACTTTAAGGCAGCCCTGGAGCTACTGGCCCGCAAAGCCGGCATCGACCTGGCGCAGTTCCGCCAACCCGGTGCCAAAGGCACTAGTGGCCCCAGTAAGGAACGGCTGCATGAACTGCTCGACCTGGCGACCAAGTTTTATCAGGTCCAGTTTTCTAAGAATCAGCTGGCGCTGGAATACGTCTTTAAGAAGCGCAAGTTCAGCAAGGAGACGGCCCTGGAGTGGCGACTAGGTTACTCGCCGAACAACGGCACGGCGCTGGTCGACTTTGCCCGCTCCAAAGGTTTTAGCGAATTAGAGATCAAGCAGGCCGGGCTGTCTAGTAACAGTAGTTATCGTGGTTTATCCGACATGTTCCGTGGCCGCCTGATGATTCCCCTGCAAGACCAGCAGGGCCGGGTCATCGGCTTTACCGCCCGGCAACTGACCGACGATAAAGAGGCGCCCAAATATATCAATACGCCGCAGACGCCGCTGTACGACAAAAGCCGCCATATCTATGGCCTGCACCTGGCCAAAGAGTCGATCCGTAAGGGCGGTTACTCGGTCATCGCCGAGGGTAACCTCGATGTTATCAGCAGCCACCAG
>JBBRLU010000044.1:0-3107 GCA_038231175.1 Saccharimonadales bacterium (SeqCode)
CCCCTGCCCGGCAATCTTAGTCAGCAATTGGTCGATTGATAATTGGTTAAGCACCGCCCGCTTGGCCCGGTCACCGGCCGGCAGGAAATTAAAGTCAAACAGCACGCCGTCTATATACAGACCGGTGCCGCCGACCATGATTGGCAGCTTGCCGCGGGCCGTAATTTGCTTGATCTTGTCGTTGGCCAGTCGTTTGAAGACGGCGGCCGTAAAGTCGCCGCAGGGGTCGATAATATCCAACAGATGATGCGGCACCAGCGTCTGTTGCTGGGCCGTCGGTTTGGCCGTGCCGATCGTCACCTCCCGGCGGACCGTCCAACTATCGGCGCAGATAATCTCACCGTTCAAGCGGAGTGCCAGCTCGATAGCCAAAGCGCTTTTGCCGCTGGCCGTTTCGCCGACGATCACTAGCAGTGGGCCTGGTTGGCTAGCCGGCTCGTTGGCAGGCTTCGCCATCGCCACCGTCTCAGTCCTCGTCGTCATCGTCGAAGTCGAAGTCCATGTCGATACGGTCGGCTTTGGGCTTCTCCGGTGGCCACCAGAGGAGTTTTTCGACATCAACCGTCAGATCGGCGCTGACCTTGATACCTTCAGCCTCTAACACTTGCTTGTGGCCACCACGACCACCAGGGTAGCCGGCCGCCAAGCCGCCGCTCTTATTGACCACTCGTTGCCACGGCAATTTCGGGTTACCAAAGTGGGCGGTACCGCCGACAATCCGCGCCGCCCGGGCATCACCGGCCAGCGCCGCTAGCTGCCCATAGGTCATGACCCTGCCCTGCGGTATCTGAGCCACCATGTCCTCAACCTTTTTCCGGAAGCCGAATTCTAGTTTATCGCGCATCCTTATAGTGTCGATTCCAGAGTTCGCGATCGCGATTCAGCAAGTACGGTTTGCAAGAACGCTTCTAAACCAAGGGTTTTGGCGTCGTCCGACACGGCCAGATCCTTGCGGATGCGCGGCGTGACTTCCCCGCTGTCCATCTCCTTTTGGCCGAGCACGATGGTATACGGTATCTTGAACAGCTCGGCCGCCCGGATCTTCTTACCGACCGACTCGGCGGCGTTGTCGATGGTCGCTCGCAACCCTATAGCTTTGGCTTGTTGTAGCACCTGCTCTGCAAAAGTGACCGTGTCGTCTTCCTGGTTAAGGGTGACGATCCGTATCTGTTCCGGCGCTACCCAAACCGGGAATTTACCAGCGGTATGCTCTATATAGACCGATAGGAATCGTTCGATAGAACCTAAAATAGCCTTATGGACCATGGCTGGGCGTTGCTTATCGCCATTTTCGTCGGTATATTCTAGCTCGAAACGCTCTGGTTGGACAAAGTCTAATTGTACGGTCGCACATTGCCAGCGGCGGCCTAAGGCATCGGCTACATAAATATCAATTTTTGGTCCGTAAAAAGCGGCTTCACCAAGCTCAATCTTGAAATCGAGCGCTTCTTCTTGCGCTACCTTCTCAAGGGTAGCCTGAGCGCTCTGCCAGAGCTCTAGGTCTCCAAAATAATTATCGCTGTCGTCTCGAAACGATAGATCGACGCTCAGTGCCATATCCAAAGTCTTGTACATCTGCTTGACGATTGCCAGAATTCCACGCATTTCAGCTTCGATCTGATCGGGTCGGACGAAGGCGTGGGAGTCGTCTTGGGTCAGGGCGCGCACCCTAGACAAGCCATGGAGCTCACCGCTCTTCTCATCGCGGTACATGGTGGTCGTCTCCATATAACGCTGCGGCATGTCGCGGTAGCTCCGCGGACGGCTGGCAAATATCTGAGCCACGTGCGGACAGTTCATCGGCTTAAGCATGAAAGTATCGTCAGACTCAACGCTCGAGACATCAAAACGCTCGGGGTACTTATCGTAATGGCCAGACTTTTTATAAAGGTCAGTTCTGGTCATGTGTGGCGCCCAGACGGCTTCATAACCGACGGAGCGCTGTAATTCCTCAGAATACTTAATTAGTTCATTGCGCAACACGGTTCCACGAGGAGTAAAGAGCGGTAACCCTGGTCCTACGAGATCAGAGATTATGAACAGATCGAGCTCCTGCCCCAGCTTACGGTGGTCGCGCTTGCGCGCCTCTACCAGCATGTCTAAGTACTGTCGTAACTCCTTAGGCGTCGTGAAAGCGACACCGTAGACGCGCTGCATCTGTGGATTGGTGTCCTTGCCGCGCCAGTAGACGCCGCCGACTCGTTGCAGCTTGAAGGCGCCGACTCTGCCGGTCGTCTCGACGTGTGGCCCACGACAGAGGTCGGTAAAGTCACCGTTGCGGTAAAACGACACGTTCTCGACCTGCGAATCACCGCTGGCAATAGTACCGAGTTCGTCGGCGTTCAGGTCCTTGGCAATCGTGGTGCCGGCCCGCCTAAGGTCGTTCAACAACTCTACCTTGTAAGGCTGTTTGGCGTCGGTAGCCCAGCTGATAGCCTCGTCGATCGGCTTTTCAGTACGTTCAAACGGCACATTGTCTTTGATGACGGCCTGCATCTCGGCCTCGATCCGGCCAAAATCTTCTTCTGATATTTTGTCGGCACCAAGGTCGATATCGTAATAAAAGCCGTTCTCGACCACTGGTCCGACGCCAAACTTGGCCTGCGGCCAGAGGCGCTGGACGGCGGTAGCTAAGATGTGGGCGGAACTGTGGCGCATGGCGTAGAGCTGGTCTTGTAGTTTGTTATCGGACATAGATATTCTCCCTTAGATAAATAAATAGACGCATCCGGGTACATACTCTCGCGTCGTATGTACATTTTGGATGCGTCTCGGTCCCAGTTCTAAAACTCAGGAGGTTCCACCTCGACGTTTACTCTTGCCGCGTCCGGTTACGTATGACGCTGCCACTCTCACGAAGCTCCGCAGGTGGTTAATCTGTTTCAGTGCTTAACCTAATTATAGCAAATAAAAAACGGTTAGATGATCTCGCAATTCATCTAACCGCATTTATGACTTGGAGTAGTCGAGAAAACAATCTCGGCAGAACCTCGCCTCACAAAAGTACTATAGCAAGGTTAGTATTATATGGCTAGCCATAGATTGCTGTATTAGTTACATATCAACATGGGGATAACTGTTTTTGTTTGACGTCATAGATAGTGTTA
>JBBRLU010000045.1:0-2907 GCA_038231175.1 Saccharimonadales bacterium (SeqCode)
GGGAAACGCTGTCAAATATCAGGCCGATCAATACATCCCGATGGCTGTCGACCAAGTTCGGCTCGATTGGGTGAAGCTAGGCCAGGGCGCGACGCCAGAAGAGCTCGAGATTCTGCTGGTGGCGGCACCCAACACCTTGGCCAATCGGTACCTGCAAGTGCTTGAAGGCGCCGGACTCGAGATTCTGGCGCTGGAGACCGATGGTTTTGCGCTGACGCGATCATTAGTTAAGCCGAATAGCCCGGCGGCGTTGGTTTTGGACTTAGCCAGTACCGAGAGCACCATTGCCATTGTCGCCGAGGGTACTCCGCGCCTTATTCGCTCGGTCCCTGCCGGTGGCGCCATCTTTAGTAAACTGATTGCTCAGAGCCTTGGCCTGGAGCCAGTTCAGGCCGACCAATTCCTCCATAAGTTTGGATTAACGCAGACGAAGCTCGAAGGGGCAGTTTACAAATCGGTTAAACCGAGCGTCGACAGCTTAGTCCTGGAAGTGACAAAATCGATAAAATACTTTGCCGAGCGCAGTCCTCAGAACAAGCTGGAGAAGATCATCCTAACTGGCGGCAGCAGCCAATTGCCCGAGTTGCCGGTTTACCTGGCCAATGCGGTCGGGCTTCCAGTCGAGATCGGGAACCCATGGCAGAATATTTCCTACCCGGCAAGTATGCAGGATAAGCTTTCGGCGGCGACTAGTAAGTTCGCCGTGGCGGCCGGCCTAGGCCTAAGGGGTATGCTATGAGCACAGTCAGTATTAATCTTCTTCCCGAAGTCCGGCTGAACCGGCTTAAAGCGGCCCGTCAGAAGCAGCTTAGCATTAGCCTAATGTTCTTGGTTGTCGCCATCTGCGGCGGGATACTGGTTGTTGGAATACTCGTTTTGCAGGCTCAAAACTTTAAAATTAAGACGTTGGACAAAAGCATTACCGACCACCAAACGCAGTTAAGTCAAACGTCGGACCTGCAGAACATACTGACCGTCCAGAGCCATTTAGCCTCTCTCGGCACACTGTACTCGCAACGAGTTTACTTGAGTCACTTCTTTAGCATTTTGCAGCAAGTGTCTCCCTCCGATGTTTCGATCAAAAGCCTGTCATTGGACGAAACCAACGCCATTACGATTAACGGATCTACTTCGAGCTACCTCGCTGCCAGTCGACTCGCCCGAGCTATGGAAGTGAGCGGTATCGATATTAACCCGAACGTGGACAAAAAAGCTGATTTCACTGACGTGCAATTGTCTGGGCTTACGTCTGGCGGAACCGGTAAAGTAACGTTCTCAATCAAAGCATCGGCTTCTGAAGGAGTTATCAATGCCAGCAAATAATCCCAAGAAAACCTCCCCTCAAGCACCGGCTGCGGCCTCGACTCCGGCTGCCCCTGCAGCGCCAACCGGCAACTACTTGATCATTGCCGTCCTCGTTGGCTTCGTGGCTATAGTTGCCACCTTGTTGATTGGCCGAATCTTCGTGACTCAGGCTCTCCTAAATAATAAGATAATCACGAAGAAAAGTGCGGCCGATACTCAGCTGCTACAAAATATCGAGAATGTTAAGACGTTGGCCAGCTCGTACGCAAGCCTAGGCGCCGCGCAACAAATCATCACGAACGGCTTGCCCGCACAGTCTGATTTCCCGGCACTCAATGGCTTGATGGAAAACATCGCCAAGGTGAGTGGCGTCAAGTTAACTTCTGTCGACACCGCGCTTGCCGCCGCCTCGGCTTCGTCGGGTACGACAACCACGACGAGTACGGCCGCTGCACCAGCCGCTGCCGGTGGCCCAGACCGACCAAAAGAGTTTGCTTTCGTCGTGGATATTAACGGTGACTATCCAAAGATTATCAACTTTATAACTAACCTAGAGAAATCGGCCCGCCCCATGCGCATTACCAATATTTCGGTCGACAACGCTACCGGTGGTCTCGATGTTAAACTGTCGATCACCACATACTACCAACCAGCCACTGCTTTGCAGGAGAAAACCGAGGAAGTGAAATGAAAACCAAAGACATTGTCCTCTTATTAGTTGCCGCGGTGATGTTTGCAGTTACCGGCTTTGTGGCCTTTACCCAGCTGGCACCCAAGAAAGCGGCCGGTAACAATCCGAAAGTCCAAGTCGTGGTCGTCCCGCCGATTAGCCCGGATTTTGATCAGGCTGCTTTGTCCAAAATTAACGATAATACTCAGGTCGTCGATTACTCAGTCAAGATCGATGTGACTGGTTTGGGCAATGCAGCTCCGTTCGGCTCGCAATAGATTGGAGTAAATTATGCTGAGTGTAGATGGCCAGCAAAAAATCGAAAAGATCTTAGTCGACGAGAAGAAGCTTACCAGGCCACAACTCGAGAACATTCGGCTCGAAGCCACGCAGCAGGGCAAATCACTGTTGGGTTTGCTATCCGAGCGTAAGCTAGTTGATGAGGAAGAAGTGACGCGGTTGTATGCCCAGGTGTCGGGCGCCCCGTTCGTCAACTTGCAGGGCGTCAATGTGCCGGATGATGTCATGCATCTACTACCCAAATCGACCGCCGAGACGTATATGGCGGTGCCGTTTGGGCGCATGAACGGCCGGCTGGCGGTAGCCATGCTCGAGCCAACCAACGTTCAGGCAATCGATTTTATCACCCATAAGACCAACCAGCCGGTGACGGCTTTTATGGCGTCGCGCGCGAGCATACAGAATGTGCTCGACCAGTACAAGTCCGATGTCTCGGCGGATGTGGCTTCGGCGATTAAGAACGTCGAGAACGTCAGCGAAGGTCCCACCGATAACTCGCCGGCCGCCCAGAAGGCGAATGCTAAGGCGCTACAAACCTTGGTCCAGGACGCACCGATCACCCGGGCGCTTAATGCCATTCTTGATTACGCAGCGCAGTCGGGTGCCTCGGATATTCATATTGAGCCGCGCGA
>JBBRLU010000046.1:0-2872 GCA_038231175.1 Saccharimonadales bacterium (SeqCode)
CTACATACCGGCTGCACTGGCCTATGGAGCCTCTTCACCGAGTGCTGATATTCCGGCCAACGCCGATCTGGTCTTTGACGTCACGGTGCACGCCACCAAGCGCTGAACGGCGGTTCCGTAGTCAAAAGCACGATATATAGCGTATTGTAAAAGATTCAAGCGCTATATATACTATTACTTAGTATCTAAAAATCTTAAAAAGAGGTCAATCATGCCCAAAAAAGTTACCATCTTCACTACTAACACCTGCGGCTATTGCCAGATGGTCAAAAAGTACCTGGCTGCCAAGAACGTCGGCTACGAGGAGGTCAATCTCGATGAATTCCCCGATCGACGAGCCGAAGCTATAGCCCTCAGCGGCGCTATGACCGTGCCAGTTACGCTCGTCGTAAAGAACGACGACACCCAAGAAGTGATTGTGGGTTACAACCTTGCCAAATTAGCACCGGCGGTCGCCTGATGAGTGACCGAATACTAGTTTACGGCGCCGAATGGTGTGGCGACTGTCACCGCACCCGAGCGCTATTAGATCAGTACGCTGTAGCGTTTGACTATATCGATATCGACGCCGACCCGACGGCTAAGACGGCCATGTTGAAGCTGGTTGATGGCCGTAATGCCATCCCGACGGTGGTATTTACCGACGGCAGCATCATGCAGGAACCGAGCAATGATGAATTACTGACTAAGCTTGATCTGCGTCCAAAAACTGAAACCGACGCCGAAACACCACAGCACGACATCATAATCATCGGTGCCGGCCCAGCTGCTTTGTCCGCCGCTATTTATACCACCCGCGAAGATATCGAAACGCTGATCTTTGAGCGCGGTGTCGTCGGCGGCCTAGCCGCCGTCACTGATAAGATAGACAACTATCCTGGATTCCCAGACGGCGTGGCCGGCCTGACCTTAGCCGATGACCTACGCAAACAAGCCGAGCGCTTCGGTGCCGTCATCGAACTTGGTGAAGTTACCGGTATCGAGACTGAAGGTAACCGGACCCGTATTACCAGCACCAGCGGTGACATGCTGGCCAAAGCCGTCCTAATTGCCACCGGCTCTGATTATAAAAAGATCGGTGTTCCCGGCGAGTTAGAATATTATGCCCGCGGTGTCCATTACTGTGCCACCTGTGACGGTGCCTTCTACCGCGACAAGAACATCGTCGTCGTCGGTGGCGGTAACTCGGCAGTCCAAGAAGCTATCTTCCTGACCCGCTTCACGACCCATATCGACCTTTTAGTGCGTTCCACGATGCGCGCCAGTGACGTCCTGAAAAAAGACCTGCAAACCTATGTCGATGACGGTAAGATCACTGTCCACCTTAATACTACGACCGATGAAATCGTCGGCGTCGATAACTCCGTAACCGGTGTCAAGGTTACCGAAAATGGCGAAGCCAAGACCCTGGATGTCGACGGCGTTTTCGTGTTTGTCGGTCTCGAACCCAATTCCCAGTTCCTGAAGACTACGCCTATCGAACTCGACGACATCGGCTTCATCAAGACCGATGGCCAGATGATGACCAACATGACCGGTGTCTTCGTGGCCGGCGACATCCGCGCCGGTGCCACCATGCAGATCGCTAGTGCTGCCGGCGAAGGCGCCACGGCCGCACTCAAGATGCGTGAGTTCCTGGAAGGCCAGGCCCACGCCCTACAGAACTAATCCGTTGATGCTTACAAGCTACTCGCTCGCGTAGCCAGGGAAGTAATCACCGACGACTTGGTGTTTCTTGAGGCCGGCTGCTCGTAAATCTTTGGTGAGTGTCTCGACTAGCAATTCTGGGCCAGAAATATAAATCAGGGTATCGTCAGTCGGTTGTTCGAGACCTAGTATCATCTCGGCGCTCAGATGGCCGCGCTCGCCGCCCCAGGCGGCTGAGGGCTGTGATACGACGATGGTGGCGTGTTGTTTAATGTCGTCTAGGATATCGACGAAGCCGATCTCGTCTTCGTTACTCACGGCCTGTAACATCTTGATCGGCCGCTCCTCATTAGTATCCTTGAGCCACTGAAAAATACCTAAAAAAGGTGTGATACCGATGCCACCAGCCACGAACACCAATGGTGTCTGGACTAATTTAGGCAATACGAAATCACCCATCGGCTCGCTGATGGTCAGGTTATCGCCCGGTTTTAAAGCCCGTAAGGCCTGCTTGTAACTACTGCCGTCCTTCGCTGCAAACTTGGTCGTAATGCTAATCTTGGCCTTAGTCGGTGACGACGACAGCGTAAACCAGCGCTTCGTTCCGCGCTTATCGGCGTGCTTATGCGGAACGGTCAGTTCGACGAATTGGCCAGCTGTATAATTGACAGGTTTTTCGGGTACAAAATAAAAGGTAATGACTGTCGGAGTATTGTCTTCGGAGTGGTCAAATGTAATCTGCATACTACCAGTGTAGCAGCCTAGCTGGTTTTTATTGGTAGCGGTCGGGGAAATCGGTGATGACGGCAGTCAGGCCGTGGCGCGCCCAGCGCCTGGCCTTGGCGCTGTCGTTAACCGTATACGGCGCCAGTTCGTAGCCGCTGCGCCTCATGGCTCGGATAAAACCGGACCACAGCCAGCGCTGATTCATGTTTATGCGCTTAGTACCAAGCCGCCGAGCGCGGTAACTGGCCCGGACGCCGCTCCAGCGCTCGATGACGACCTTGGTGATGGCCGGCAAGGCGGTCTGCAGCTCCTGCAGAACAGGGAAGCTGAAGGAGCCCAGCAATAGGTCGCTATCGTGCCAGCCATCGGTCTGCAACTGTTTGATAACCTTGATAACTGGCTCGGTTGCGACCTGCGGCTTCACCTCCACTAAAACCGGTACCCGGCGATTTATAGCGCGCATGGCGGCCTCGAAAGTCAGCAGGTCGGGCTTGTGCTC
>JBBRLU010000047.1:0-2869 GCA_038231175.1 Saccharimonadales bacterium (SeqCode)
CCGTCGTCGAGCGGCCGGCGAGTGGTCGAAACCGTCGGGTAGCTGCTGTCGTAGTCGATGCGAATGTAGCTCATCGACTTATCATCGCGTAGCAGTATGTTATAACGCGGCATGTAGCGCCGTATCATTTCGGCCTCTAGAAACAAGGCTTCAATCTCGCTGTCGACGACCATCCAGTCGAGGTCGGCGATGTCGCGCACCAGGGCTTCAGTTTTCGGGTCGCGGGTCCGCGATTTCTGAAAGTACTGCCGCACCCGGTTATTTAAAACCGCCGCCTTGCCGACATAGATAATCGCCCCGGCAGCGTCCTTATGAAAATAGACGCCGGGTGCTTTGGGCAGCTCGGTTAGTTTGTCTAGGATTTTTTGGGGTGTTTCCACCTTACTATTTTAGCATTGTGCAATTAACGGCAACCACCATCTCTAGATTTTACAGCCAAGAGTCGTCTGTAATAAGCACGATCTTTGGCGCGGATAAGTTCAATAGATTCATCGGTGCCATCGTAAGGCGGCGCGTAGTGCCTATCGCCAGTTTGCCGAACCGGTAATCGAGACTCGGTGTCGACTAAAGCCGTGGCCAATTTGACAGCCTGCTGTGAATCTAATTCTAAAAGAGGATTAAAGAAGTCTTCCAATTGTAAAAGGTGGGCGATGCGCTCGGCGCGGAGATATTTCGGGTTGCGTTCGATAGGTCCTTTCACTTGGCTGGTAGTCACAACTTTTAAATCGTGTGGCGCCAGGTCCTGATTTAGAGCTTCGACGGCAACACCCAGAGCACTTGGATCGTACTCGGCTACCGCGCCGATGACCGTGCCGGCAAAGTGGCCGGCAGTAGCGGCATCAATAGGTGTACCGGTTAGCTTTTCAATACCTGACATCAATACATCTTAGCATGTTTGTCAAGCGGTGACGAATATTCTAGCGTCCGTTTTGCGAAAAATGATTGGCATCATTGGCAACGTTAGCGTGGAAGTTATGTTGGGCCGCTATAGTCGTTACATTTCCGTAATCGGCATCATTATTACTGATGGCACTACCGTCAGCGTGGACTAAATCGAAGGCTTCACCGAACTGGTGGTTGGAAAAACCAGGAATAGCGGTTGGATGGGCGCAGTCGCCAGGCGCAGTTAGCATGACATCGGCACAGCCATTCTGAACCCGTAGGTGTTTGCTAAGGTCCATCGTTCGGAAAGCACTGATTACCTTCAGATCATTGCCAGCCGCTTTTTGATCGTTAAGGAAGCCCATAGTATCGGCGGCAATCGTTACATTTATGTAGTGTGGGTCATTGTCAAAGGTAAACGCAGCTGGTATTTGGCAGCTGAAGATATCATGCTCGACACCTTCGACAAAGCCCTGCTGGATACCGCTATAGCTAATACCGAGACTGTCACACAATTGTTTGGCCTGGTCTTCCGTCGTTATCTCAGGGTTAGCTGATGCCTTCGTTTCAGCGCCGGCGGCCGGGCCTGATCCGGTCGGTATCTGATCGTTATTGGCTGTAGCAGGAGGAGTGACTGCCTGGGCTACGACTTCTGCTGCAGCGGTGTAGGCTACGGTAAAAGCATCAAGTCCGTTGGGTAGACCGGTGTTTTGATTGCGACCGTTGACAACCGCTCGGGCGCTGGCCAGATCATTATTAGCTAAGTCGTTTTCAATGCTATGCTGGTGGCCTTTCAGCCAAACAGCCATAATTCTAGCGGCGATTGTCGGATCAAGAGCTAGATCAGGATTATCGATGAGGTCTATCCCCAAATGAGTACCCATGTTTTTGTAGTTACTGCGCCCGGTTAATTGGATAAAGCCACGGCCCTTAAAGCGTACGCCGTCACCAGGATTAACGTTGCCTAAGTCGGCACGGTCCTCATATTCACTGCCAGTAGCCCATTCAGGAATTGGCTTAAAGCTGCTTGTTTCGGCGTTGATGGTTGCGAACGTGTAGGCCGTCATCGGCACGTTATTGATGTCTTGTTCTGTTAGTGCCGCCATAATCAACGGCGTGTTGGTAGCAACTGCTTCAACTGACGCCGCAGGCAAAATCTTACTGACTCCTGCTGCTGGTAGCGCCTTTACTTGCGTATCAGGATTCACTTCATGGAGCTGGGGAGCAGCCTCACGAGGCTGGGGAAGACTGTCATGGGTTGAACTGCGGCGAGGAGGCTGAGGTTCACTGGCGTGGTGAACGTAAGGCTTGACTTGCAAGATGGTCGGGCCGGCTTTGACCTGTAGATGATCACCTACTTGGATGTCGTCGGGGTGCGACTGGACCACAGGGTTATCTGCCTCGAGCGTAGCAAGTGATTCGTGTCGAGACGTAGCAATCCGGCTCAAGCTATCGCCTAATTCGACCGTGTAATCTTCCAGTTCGGCAGCTTTTGCGGCGGCTAGCAAGTTTCGGATATTTAATACTTCACCAGGGTAGATAGCGTTGGGATTTTTTAATTGCTCAGGGTTTAGACGTACAATTTTAGCTACTGTCATGTGATTCGCGTCGGCAATCGCCGACAGTGTGTCACCACTATGAACAATTATGGTATCTGCTCGTTTGGCGGTACTTGTATGATGGGCCACCGTGCGTATCGCAGGGGCAGCTTGATCCGGTGTCGTGACACGATCGACGGCTGCAACCACATCAAGGCGGGGGCTTAGGTTGCCGCTGTTGGCTGCCAGCGCACTTAGACCGTAGGCAACTAGCGCCGCCGCTCCGGTAGTGGCAAGACTAGCCTTTTGTTGATAAGCGAGCACTGGTAAAGCCAGCAAATCGCGTGCAAATGATTCTTGGTCGAACTGGTGAGCTGCCTCAGCAGCCACTAACTCTTTAATGCCAAATTCTATACGTGCCATGATACAGTATCCTCTTTATGCTTCCG
>JBBRLU010000048.1:0-2414 GCA_038231175.1 Saccharimonadales bacterium (SeqCode)
AGGAAGCTTTATCGGCAAATACGACCAGGCGTTTCGCAAATTGGTGTTCTGAGCTGTCCCAGCTACCGGTACAGGTAATCAGATTTAAATGTGAGCCGCTGGTGCTGGTAAAGACTTCGGCTGGCTGCTCGGTTTGAGGATAACTCCTCGTTTCACGGACAACGAACGAAACAGCCAGGCCGTTGCTCTCTGTTACCGTAACGGTATCGCCTGGAACGAGTTTACTAAGATTACTGAACACCCCAGGCTCACCGCGTAGTCCATCCAGATGCCCCGCCATTACTGCCGTCCCGGTATTACCCGGCAGCGCACCGTATTTGTACCAGCCGGCGTCAATGACGTTGTTCGGCACACTCATGTTGCCGGCTTTGGTGAGGCCGACGTAGATGACGTGGGTATCAACTTTCAACTTTGGAATTTGTAAGCGAGTCGGCAGGCCGTAGTTGGTGGTAACTTTAGGCGCAACGGCCGGTTTAGAAGTTGCAGTCACCGCTGTTGGATGGCGCGTTACGGGATGACGTAATCCGACTGTCGCGGCCAGCACTCCTCCGCCTACCATCGCCAAGCTGATAAGTATCATAGCCAGCTGGCGGCGCTTGTGTCTGCTGGCACCGTGAGTATATTTATAACCCATGCCGCCTGGAAAGCCTTTAAGCTCGTTTACGGATCACTGGCACCAGAATCATTGCGGTACTTAAGATCCCTAGAAATACCAAGCCTTTGGCTGAGCTAGTAGACGCCGGCTGGCTGAGCCCGGTATTAGGCAGGCCGGGTGTTTTAGCGGCCGTCGGCAAGCTCTGGACGCTGGCGGTCTTGGCCGAACTAGCGGCACAGGCGGAGCTGCTAATGGTGTCCCTGTCTGTAGAAACGGTGCCGCCGAAAGCTAGTGCTCGTCCTGCCCAGACGACGGTGTTACCGATAGTAATGCCCGAGGCGTCGATGATGGTGCCTCCGAATGTAGAGTTTGCGCCGAGGGTCGTGGCCGCACCTGGCGTCCACCAGACGCTACAAGCCGATGCGCCGCCAGCGACAACGACCAACGAATTAGCAGTCGTAGTCAAGGCACCTGTCATTCTAAATATATAGGTACCGGCTCCGTTAAGAGTGATGGTTCCACCGCCGCCGATAGCGGCAGCGCCGGTGGCACAATAAACGCCCGGAGTGTAAACCCCGACAGTGCCGTGCGTGGTGTCTGAGGCTAGATCGATAGCGCCTGGTGCTGCTACGGCAGCAAAGGAAAACGTGCAGGGTTGGCTATTGAGGGCGCTGAGGGCCGTTCCTTGGTCGATTCCGGCTTGGTTATAAGTGGCGTCGGCCACATGTGTGGTGCCGTTGACTGTCGGGACGGTAACCGGCGGGGTCGTGTAACCCAAATCACCGTTTATAGTCGTTCCAGAGCTTGTATTGCTGTACGTCCCCGATAACACGCTGAAGCTGTCGGCCATACCAAGGGGTGGTGGCGTGGCGGCGTGCACCAAGGGGGCCGTCATAAATACTGCCATAGCTAGGGATGTAATCCCTACTTTAATGTGTGCTTTCATTTTCTCTCCTTTTTTATTTTCACCGTTAATTAGTCTAGACGTCTACGTTTGAGTTAATTTTACCATAATCGGTATCTATTACCTAGAAGTCCGCTGCAATCATCCACTTCTGACGCAGGCGAAATGCAGGGATGGTCCCACGGACCGCTTTGTTTATGGCAACGTTCCCCGCTACACCTTTTGCTTTCGCCCAAGCAGAGACGGATATAATTTTTGGAGCAGATAGTAACGTGATTCGTTTGTACAAAGACTCGACCAATAAGCCTGCAAGCAGTTCAGTGAACTCATCAAATTTCCCAGTTACTCGATATGAGTCAAAAGCCGGATAATAGCTAGTGTGTTTACTTTTATTTTGGATGATCACCGGCGGAAGATCTAGGGCCATAAGTTGCTGATTTATCAGTACACGGCCCAGTCGTCCATTGCCGTCGTTAAATGGATGGATAGTTTCAAATTCAGCATGAAACCAGGCGATTTTATCCAGGAAATAGCGAGTATCCGGCCTGCTGTAATCCGTCACAAGCTCTTTGACCAATTGCTCGACAAAATCGGGATTTGCACCACCATGGGCCCCTACGCGCACCCATTCTCTACCACTACGAAATCGGCCAGCCCATTCGTCTTTTATGCCACTAAGAAGCATTTTGTGAAGTTTCAAGATTAGCCTATCGGTGACAGGCTCGTTGGGGATATTAAGTAGGGCCTCCGTGATTTTAGCTAAATTTTTAGCTTCATATATTTCCCGAATCTGATGCTCTTTTTTAACTGAATCTCTGAGCAGGATATCTTCGGTATCTTTCAGGGTTAAAGTGGAATTTTCTATAGCATTGCTGTTATAGACTATCTCCGGAATCTCGGCGATTGCAATCTCAT
>JBBRLU010000049.1:0-2377 GCA_038231175.1 Saccharimonadales bacterium (SeqCode)
GGTGGCTCCGGTAATCGCCACCACGTCCGTTTCTGGGCCACCACCTACGACGACGGCGAACAACTCAGTGTCCGCAGCATTCACTGGCACCGCCGTGCGGCTCATGTCCAGGGCGACAACTTACTCTGGGTCGGCGCCGCCTCGCTAGATAACGGCCTGGCCCCGATTCGCCATAATTTACAGATCACCCACATGATCCACCCCGACACCAACCAGGAGCGGGAACTGATTGTCCAGCAATTACAGCAAGCCGGCTTAGTCAAACGCATAGCTAGTCTGCGGCTGCGCTCACCCTACAAGCTGATCAACCGCGCCTTCCGCGGTAGCCTGCATACCGATGGTAAGATGGCGGTCGTCTATTTAAAACCTAAAGGTTTCAAAAAGTAAGCTGCTTTTGCTTGCAAGACCTGGCTGACAGTCGTAGAATAAACAAATTCAGCGAAACTATCATGGCCAATAACAGACAGCTATTTCGAAGAGCACTCGCCAAATGGGATAGCCTTCATGAAGCCGGGAGCTACAGCCAACCGATCTCTGTTGGGCGGGTAGCAATCTTATTCTCATGTTTTGACTATGCTGACAAGAAGAGTGATGTCGATGAGTTTGAAGCCGAAGCCTACGAGATCAGCGACGTCATAGTTAGAGCGGCAGGTAGGGCAGCCGTAACAGCCGTCAGGGACAGCTCAGCCTTTGATGATGCTATTGCCGACCCCACAGTCGCTTCCATCGTCACTATCGGCCATGGCGCACTGCCTTACCTGTATATCAATAACGACGCCCACGGCAGGGATGGCAACAACCGTTACGATTGGCTGGACGCCAGCCGAGTGACAACTCATTTGAAAACTGGGTCTTTCGTACAACGCCAATGCGGCAACGAGACGCGCGTATTATCAGTACCCCTGGGCACTTTCGTAATGGCTAGTCACGCTAGTGTCAGCGCTCCCGTCGGCAGTAATTTTAGTCCGGCCGGACTCGATGACATTGAAAATGATTTGGTGCGACCAGTCTGTAGTGACAATCGGCTCAGCTATGCGCGCGTCAAAGAATATTTCGATCAAAAGAATTTTATAGGGGGCTGGCTCGGTGACGACCAAGCGGTGTCGTAGCCCGCTAAGCATCGCCTTGTTGAAATAGCGTACAATACTGCTATGATCCGCTTACTGATCCTCTTCGCCAGTATTATCGGCAGCTGGCTGGTTCATGTGGCTTTGGTCACGGCCTACATGAGACAGTTCGCCGATACCCACATGGTTGCTTTCCGCCTGGTGTACGCACTTGAATTGACTACGACGTTTAGCCTGATGCTGCTGATCTACCTTGCAAAGGTCCACAATCCGGCAGGGCTGGGATTGGTGCTGGCTGCAACTATCGGTTATCTGGCTCTGGTAGACACAGTGCTGGCGCTTACCCAGGCCAGCGTCCGCAGTAATTTCGATATCTACCATTTCGTGGCCGCCTATGCGCTGACGGTCTGCGCTTTGACAATCATTTACAAAGCTAAGAC
Source organism: Saccharimonadales bacterium (SeqCode) (assembly GCA_038231175.1). GTDB lineage: Bacteria > Patescibacteriota > Saccharimonadia > Saccharimonadales > UBA4665 > UBA4729. Next base: position 1,508 of record JBBRLU010000049.1, read on the forward strand.
CAGTTAGGCGACAGGCCGACAAGCCAGCTAGAGTATGTCGAGTAGGCCCTTGACGAGGCTGATGCCTACGCCTATGCTTAAAGCCACTCCGAAAACATGACTCACGACGAAGTATTTTTAAGCTTAAGTCCAAGATTAATGACTGAAGCTTTAGGCCAGTCTGTTCGCCGCTATCAAGTAGACACTCAGCCAACGGAAACTACCATACCGAAGAATTATCGTCGGTAATTACCTAGACTTTACGTTATTACGAACAACGGCAGTGGTTGTGAGTCGCCTGCTATACGGGTGCGGAGACTTGAATAACCTGTTGTAGATAAATGTCTTCAGGGCAGTATATCTCGTCTGAAAATCTCTGATGGTGACCCATCGTTCAAAATGTTAGCACTTTTTTATATTGAGTTCCACCGTTGGCGAGAGTTACTTACGCAAGAATTTCAAATGTCTTTTTTCTTCGAACAGAGTAACATCTACTAATTTCCACCCTGTGAATAGCCAACTAGATTAGCGCTTATGTTTGGGTCAACGAGGTTGGCTGCTTTGTCTAAGTGAGCTTGGACAAGTGCTGGGTTGCTGACAGTTGCACGGACGATGGCCATGCTGCCAGCAGTTTCCGACGCGGGGATGGTAAAGTTAGCGGCCGAACCTTGATGATAAACAAAGTAGACTAGACCGTTGGCGGTAAATACTATTGGACGAGCTTGAGCATTGCTAATCGGGCCCGGCACCGTTACAGCGCTAGCAGTTATATTAATCTGTGCACCATTATCCAGACTGGCTATTAACGTCGTCAGTACGCTCAACGGCGTAGGGCTTGGAGCTGGAGTAGGAGCGACACTCTTAGTTGGTGCCGTGCTGGAAGTCGGAGTA
>JBBRLU010000050.1:0-2311 GCA_038231175.1 Saccharimonadales bacterium (SeqCode)
AATCTAAAACCCCATCAGCACCTTACCGTGACCACCGACGTGACCACCGACGTGAAGTACCTGGAGTACGATCTGACGGCTTCAAAGAAAAAGGCTGATATCCCAGCCAGCTTGGTCGCACAGTATACCAATCAAACAATGTACTGGCAGTTTGGGGGCGGAGTTAAAGACCAGGCGGCCAAGCTAGCACGTGATGACGCCGCAGTTATCGATAATGTTAAGGCCATCAATCAATATGTTATCGATACCCTCAGCTATAACAAGAACAAGATTAAGCTCAACATCCGACAGGGTTCAGAGAAGGCGCTGGCTAATCCGAATAATGTTGTGTGTCTGGAGTACGCCGACTTAACCATCGCCATGCTGCGTAGCCAGGGCATTCCCGCTCGCATGCCAGTCGGTTACGCCTATAGCGGTAGCCTAAAGGCCACCGATACCGTCAGCGATTCGCTCCATGCCTGGGTCGAAGTCTATGTGCCAGGCATCGGCTGGATGACACTTGACCCAACTTGGGGCGAAAAATTCGATAATTTCGGGCGTTCCGATCTCGACCACATGGCCTTCGCGGTCTGGGGTGCACATGACCAAACGCCGTCGGCCGTCATGAGCGGAGGCAGCGACTTAAACTACCAATACGAGCAAACAACTATTGGCTACCTGCCAAAACTGCAGCTGACGGCGGTTAGTTCGCACGTCGGGGCCAAGCATTACGTTGTGGCACCGTTTGTTTCGCTCGACTACTTGGTGGCCGATGCCCCGAAGCAAACCGTCACCGATAATAACCACCTAACCTTCTTGGGCCAGACCTTCGAGCTGGGTTCGCTGGCGCCTAACCAACACGTTGGCTTCTTCCACCTTAATTTCGGCAGTCATTGGCGCTCTACCGACACCATCAAATTTACCCGGACGACTAGTGACGGAACGGTGGTTTTAGCATCTGCTCAACCGACGAGTAATTATTTGCCAAGCCTTGTCTTGCTCGGAGCGCTTGTGTTTGCTGCCTTAGTTAGCCTTGTGGTAAGATTACGGGCACGAAAGCAGCCGGTCGAACCGAGCCCAATAGCGCCACCAACTGCGCCCGAGAAAGTAGACGAACTATGACAAACAGCACCAAATACTACATCACCACCCCGATTTATTACATTAATGACAAGCCGCATATTGGTCATGCCTACGCGACGATTGCGGCTGATGTTTTAGCACGTTACCACCGACAGCAGGGCCGCGACGTTAAATTCTCGACTGGGGTGGACGAGAACGCTCAGAAAACCGTCAATGCTGCCGAGGCTCGGGGGGCGAAAGACATCCAGGCTTATACCGATGAAATGGCAGCCGTCTGGCAGAATACCTGGAAGTCGCTAGGCATAAGCAATAGTGATTTCATCCGCACGACGGAAGCATCGCATAAGAAGGCCGTCTACGCTTTTCTAAAGAAATCGATCGAGTCCGGTGACATTTACAAAGGCTACTACGAAGGTCTGTATTGCGTTGGTTGCGAGGAGTTTAAGACCGAAGGTGAGCTGGTCGAAGGCTTATGCCCGCTCCATAAAACAAAGCCAGAACTGGTCAAAGAAGAGAACTATTTCTTTAAGCTCAGTAAATATCGACAGCCGCTGCTGGACTACATTAAGGAACACGATCACTTTATTCAGCCGGTGTCTCGGTATAACGAAGTCGTCGCCTTTATCGAACGAGGCCTGGAAGACATTAGCGTCTCGCGTTTGAAGAAGCCCTGGGGCATCCCGTGGCCAGACGACAAAGACCAGACAATTTACGTTTGGTTCGACGCCTTGATCAACTACTTAACTGCCGCTGGCTACCCAGACAAAAGTTACACCGATTGGTGGCCCGCCAATGTGCATCTGGTTGGCAAAGACATCATCAAATTCCACTGCATTATGTGGCCCGCCATGCTGATGTCGGCTGGCTTGGAGTTGCCAAAGTCTATTTTTGCGCATGGTTTCTTTACTATTGATGGCACCAAGATCTCTAAGTCGCTCGGCAATAGCATTGACCCCACCGAGCTGGCCAACCAGTACGGCATCGATGCCTTGCGCTATTACTTGTTGCGCGAGATTCCGTTTGGGGCTGATGGCGACTTTAGCCAAGCGCGGTTTGCCACCGTTTACACTACCGAATTGGCAAACGACTTAGGTAACGCCGTCCAGCGTGTGACGGTAATGATAAACAAATACTTGTCGGGCGCCATCGGCGAGGTTGCTTTGAGCGGTCATGACGAATCGCGCTACCGCGAGGCCATGGAACACTTCAAGCTGGATCGGGCCTTGGACGAAGTTTGGGAGCTGGTCCG
>JBBRLU010000051.1:0-2224 GCA_038231175.1 Saccharimonadales bacterium (SeqCode)
CCCACAACCAACGGGTCGGCATCGTCCACCGGCTGGACCGGGCCACCAGCGGCGTCATGATCTGCGCCAAGAATACCGATGCCCTCAGCTGGCTGCAGAAACAATTCGGCCAACGCAACGTCAAGAAAACCTACATCGCGATCGTCAAAGGCAGCCTCAAGCAACCGCACGCCTTGATAGACATGGCAATCGAGCGTAACCCTAAGAAACCGCAGATGTTCCGGGTTGGGATCAATGGCAAGACCGCCCAGACCGAGTACCGGGTCCTGAGCACTAATGACAACTACAGTCTCCTAGAATTAAAACCGACGACTGGCCGCACCCATCAGCTGCGAGTCCATCTGCACCATATCGGTCACCCAATTGTCGGCGACACGTTATACGAAGGTGTAGTTGCCGACCGCCTCTACCTGCACGCCCAGGAACTGGAATTAACGCTCCCCGATCGCCAGCGCCAGACTTTTACAGCCACCGTCCCGGCCAGCTTTCAGGAGTTCATGGAGCGCCCATGACGCCACTGGTCATCCATCCCCTGACAGCCCGGCAGATAGCGGCCTTTGGGGCCCAGCCGTCGCACGGGCTATTACTACACGGACCGGCCGGCAGCGGCAAAAGCGCAGTCGCTAACCAGCTGGCGGCCACGATCTTAGGCCTCGGACCGGAGCAGCTCACCGACTACCCGTACCTACTGCAGCTAGATGGTCCGACTATCAGCTCGGCTGCCATAGAAGGCGTCCGCCAGCTCGAGCACTTTCTGAGCTTACGCGTACCAAAGACCGGCGCCATTACCCGGATCGTCGTCATCACCGATGCCCAGGCGCTCAGCCGCCAAGCCCAAAACGCCTTACTTAAGACTATCGAAGAGCCGCCCCAGGCGACGCTACTCATCCTGACCGCCCCCAGCCAAGCCAGTGTCTTGCCGACAATCAGCTCAAGGCTCCAAGCCATCCAGCTCAAGCGACCAAGTCACCAAGCTGTAGTAGATTATTTCACGGCCGACAAGCACGCTGCCAAGGCCATAGAGCAGTCTTACGCCATAAGTGGTGGCCTGCCAGGCCTGATGGCCGCTCTTTTGACCAATGCCGACCACCCATTACAACCGGCCACCGAGACAGCCCGCAAGTTACTGCAACAAACCGTCTACGAACGGCTACTGCTAGTCGATGAATTAGCGAAGCAGAAGCCACACGTCATCAATACGCTTTTTATCCTGCAGCAGATGGCCCACGCCCGCTTACAGACTACCACCGGGGTGCAGTTTATTCGTTGGCAACAGATCATGCAGGCCAGCTACGAAGCCGCTGAGCAGCTTGATAACAGTGCTCAGCCGAAACTGGTCCTCGACGGCCTTATGTTAAAGCTTAATTAACTTTGCTATAATAATTGTAATATGTACGAGTTAGTAATCGTGGCCGCTTTCGGGGCTCTCGCCTACCACAACGCCAAAGTGCGCGACGATGAGTTTGCCAACGTTTCTCGTAAAGTCGGCGACCGGCTTGGTAAACTTTGGGATATCGCCCACCAGGGTATGCGTGAAAATCGTTTCCTGCGGGCCGAAAAAGCCCTCCTGACCATTCTGAAGATCGACGAAAAGAATGCCGCCGCCTACAACCGGCTAGGTATCCTGTACGCCAAACAGAAAGAGTACCGCGACGCCATCGATTGCTTCGAGATTGCCAGTAGCATCGAGGCCACGCCGTCGAGCTTACATAACCTGGGGCTGATCTACTATGAGACGGAGAACTACGAGAAGGCCAGCGTCGCTTTCGAGCAAGCCCTGAAGCTGGAAGATAATCTGGCCGCCCGCCACGTCGCCTATGCCAAAGTCCAGGAAAAGCTGGGTAACGAAAAGTTAATGTTCCAAGAACTCGAGAAAGCGGCCGACCTTGAACCCAATAAGGAAACCTTTACCCTGCTGCGTAAAGCCTACCTGACCCATGGCATGCAGGCCCAAGCCGACATCATGCAGGATCGTCTCAAGAAAATGATCGTACCCAACGGCAAGGCCAAGCGCATTCTGCGCCCCCGCCGGGTTGTAGTTTAACCTCTGTTTTGGTACACTAACCCGAGTCGGTCACTGACTTAATCAGTAGGTATATATCGGAGTACATTAACAGTTAATTAAGTTACCACATTCTTTTTCCGTTACAGTTTCAACCTAATATAATATACCCATGGGATATTGTCTGAATTGTGCCAAAGAGTTGAAACGACGTAACTTTAA
>JBBRLU010000052.1:0-1913 GCA_038231175.1 Saccharimonadales bacterium (SeqCode)
GAGCTAGCTAACGAACTCGGTAACGCCGTCAGTCGAACCGTGGCCATGATCATCAAGTATCAGAAGGGTATCATTGGTGATATTCCACCCGCCGAACACGATATCGCCCAGTACCTAGCAGCCCTCAAAGTCTACCATTTCGACAAGGCCCTCGACGAAGTCTGGGAGCAGGTCCGGGGGCTTAACCAATACATCGACCAAGAAAAACCTTGGGAGGTTGCCAAGCAGAACGACCCCGACCACCTGCGCGAAGTCTTGGCCTACCAAGCTAGTAACCTGCTGGAGATTGCCGACCTACTGGAACCGTTCATGCCGGAAACGGCCGCTAAGATCCAAACCGTCTTCAGCGAGGGTATCGTCCGGCCACTCGAAGGTACCTTGTTTCCGAAGCACGATATCGTCTAGGTCGGAGTTATGGAATATGTCGATACCCACTGCCATATCCAATCGGCCGGCAACAGCCAAGGCGAGCGGACGACCGGCGAAATCTGGGCTAAACACCCCGAGCTGACCGGTCAAAAGTTAGTTGATCAGGCCACCGACGTCGGCGTAACGAAGCTAGTCTGTGTCGGTTGCGATGTCGTTGACAGTCAACTGGCGGTCAGCTTTGCTCAGTCCCACCCGGGCGCGTGGGCGAGTATCGGTATCCACCCGCATGAAGCCAAAACTATGGCTGACGATGCAAGCGCCTGGCAGACGTTCGCTGCCTTGGCAGTGCAGCCAAAAGTAGTCGCCATCGGCGAGTGTGGCCTCGACTATTTTTATAATCATTCACCTAAGGCTGACCAGATAAGGATCTTACATCAGCAATTAGCCTTGGCCCAGGCACATAATCTGCCTGTTATCTTTCATGTCCGCGAAGCCTACGACGATTTCTGGCCAATCTTCGAGCAGTACCCCGGGACCCGGGGCGTGCTGCACAGTTTTACCGACTCCATCAAAAATATGGAGCGCGCCGTCGGGCAGGGACTATACATCGGGGTCAATGGCATCGCCACGTTTGTCAAACAAGACACCCAGCTGGCCATGTACCGCGCCATCCCAGTCAGTAATCTGGTGCTAGAAACCGACGCTCCCTTCTTGACTCCTACCCCTTATCGTGGTAGTGTAAATGAGCCGAAACAGATTGTCACGGTGGCGTCTTTCCTAGCTGACCTCAAGAGTCTCGAACTATCCGAGCTTGCAGCAACCACGACCACCAATGCCAATAAGCTGTTCGGCCTGAAATAGCTTATGTCAGGATATAAACGCCCCACCACTGAAAAACGCCCCAACGCCGAGCTGGCGGCTGCCATGCTTGGCCGAACACAGGCCTATGGCAACGGTGCCGAAGATGTCACGGACGTCATTAGGCGCACCCATCCTGAGTCCTTGCTGGCACTGGTTGGTACTGCTCCTCCCATCGAACTCGAAGCCCCAAAAATGCCACCAGAAGCACCAAAAACGGTATCAATCGAAGTTGTCAGTAACGTCATCTCCTTAGCCGCCAAGCGGGAAGACCAGGCTGCCGCTCAGGCCTTAGCCGAACAGACTAAAATTTTATCGGAACAAGATACGCGGATTGCTGACGCCCGAAAGATACTAGAGGAGATCGGTCATGTTGCTGCCTAAGATCTTTCCGCAGAGCGATGAGCAGCGGGCCTTACAGGTTGAGCGATCACTGATCCGGATGGAGGCTAAGATCGGCGGCCAGCTGTTCGGTAAGTTACCAGAAGGTCACCACCGTGAATTCTTCTGCCTCGATCGCCACACTTGGGTGTGGCACGAAGAATGGCTCGACAAACAAGGCCATCGGCAAATTATTACCACCAAATATAACGTCCGCCCCAGCGGCATCGTCAAGTCCCAGAACAACCAGCCGTATCAATTGTTATCAGAGACCGAAGCCCGTAACTTTTACCAGACGACGCAAC
>JBBRLU010000053.1:0-1610 GCA_038231175.1 Saccharimonadales bacterium (SeqCode)
AATGCCCTGGAACGCCAGGCAGATATTGCCCTCACCGGTACCTACATGAAATGGGCTAATGACTATTACCGGGGTATCGCCAATCCGCGCGACAAGAAGGATACGTCGTGGCTGGTGAAACCCAATAAAATTAAGCTCAACAAGGCGCTGACGACCTTTCTGGGTGAACGTAAAAGCCGTTACAACTACTACGAGTTTGCTCCGCTGCATCCCGAGTACGACCAATTGAAGAAAGCCCTGGCTGCCTATCGCGCCGATGAACGTGCTGGTGGCTGGCCTACCCTGCCCGCCAATACGGTACTCAAGCCCGGTCAGTACTCACCGGCAGTGGCTGTTTTGCGCAAGCGTTTGCTTGGTAGGGCTGGTGGGGAAGTGGCCAGCGTGCCGGCCGCTACAGCCGCCAAACCCGGCCAGCCCGTTGATGTGGCCGCCAGTACTTACGACCCTACCTTGCAGGCTGCCGTAAAACAGTTTCAGGAAGATGCCGGCCTGAAGGCCGACGGCATCGTGCGTGGCGAGACCCTCAAGCAGCTGAATGTGCCCATCGGCACGCGTATCGACCAGCTTATTCTAAACATGGAGCGCTGGCGCTGGCTACCCAAGAAGTTCGAGCCGAATTACCTGCTTGTGAACATTCCGGAGTACACACTTCACGTCGTAGAGGACAACAAGGAAGCGTTTAACATGCGTGTTATCGTCGGTAAAGTGCTGCATGAAACGCCGGTGTTCAGCGACAAAATGGAGTACGTGGTACTGGCCCCCTACTGGAATGTGCCGTTCAGTATTATCGATAATGAGCTGCGGGATAAGCTCGTCGCCAATCCCAGCTACCTCGACCGCCTCGATATGGAAGTAGTAAAGGGTTACGGCAGTAAAGCAACTGCTGTAGACCCCGGCAGCATCGACTGGGCCAACCTAACGCAGGAAAACTTTAAGTACACCCTGCGCCGCCGCCCGGGCCCCAAAAACGACCTTGGCGACGTGAAGTTCATCTTTCCCAACTCGAACGATATCTACCTTCACGATACGCCCCACGATGAGCTGTTTTCGCAGAGCTCGCGTAGCTTCAGCCACGGATGCGTCCGGCTGTCCGAACCCATCAAACTGGCCACCTACCTGCTCCGAAACCGGCCCGAGTGGGATAAGCAGACCATCCTCGACACTATTGCCACGCACCGCGAGAAGTACATTACGCTCAAGGAAAAGCTGCCCGTGTACCTGGTGTATTTCACCGCCTGGGCCGATGCTAGTGGGCATCCACACTTCCGCGACGACATCTACGGGCTCGATAAAAAGCTCGCCCTCGAGTACTTCGACTAGGGTCTTACATAGCCATAAATTAGACTTTTTTGCCTCTTGATGGGTCCCGGTAGCTGCTAGCTGCCGGGATTTTTTGTTTCCTGAAGTGCGTATGGCGAGCACAATGATGCGCAAGGAAAGTCTTCCTTCATGTAGCTAGGCTCATACCTAAGCCGACCAACAAACAAATTTACGCTCATTAGAATGACCCATCTCCACAAGAAAACAGGAGATAATGAGCAAATAAATAAGCGTTACATTTGTGATTAACCCATGACGGTTGTCAATTGTAACGAAATAGGTATCTCACC
>JBBRLU010000054.1:0-1500 GCA_038231175.1 Saccharimonadales bacterium (SeqCode)
CTAACCTCGGCACTGCCGGCATTGTCACCAACACCGCTGCCGGCGTTATTGGAACGGTAGCCACTATCCCAGTCGCTAATGGTGGCACCAACCTTGCCAGCTATACGCCAAACAGTGTGCTGTACGCCAGCGCTGCTACCACCATCGCCCAGGCAATTGCCACGTCGGCCCAGGTGTTAATGGGTAACGCTGCTGGTGTCCCGACTTTCACGACCCTTACCGGGGACGTCACGGTCGGTAACACTGGTATCACGGCGATCGGGGCCAACAAGGTCGTCGATGGCTTCTTGCGCCAGAGCGCTGCTACCAGTATCATCGGCCGCTCGGCTAACACGACCGGTAACGTCGCCGACATCTCGGCCACCGCTGACGGTCAAGTGCTGCGTCGCATCGCTGGCGTGCTCGGCTTCGGTACGCTCGATAATTCATCACTGACCAGTGGTAGCTTTACCAATATTACCGGCGTCGGCACGCTCGGCAGCCTGGCCGTATCTGGCAATGCTGCCATCACGGGCAACTTACTCACCGGCAATGAAAACACCATCAGCTTAGTTCGGACGTTACCGGTAATTGTCGGCAACGAAGTGGACTTGGGCTCGTTCACGCTATCCAACGGTGGTGGTAGCTTACAGGTAGCTATAACTGTCCCGAGTACTGGCTACTCCCAAAGCAAACAGTACAACCTGCCTATCTCTTATGACGCGACCGCCAACACCTGGAAGTTCGTACAACCCATAAGTGATACTGGCGCCTACTCAGCCAACGACTTTACGCTTGAAGTCAATGTCTCAGCGGGCACGGCAAGCTTGCGCCTGCGTCGCAGTGTCGGCACCGTCGCCGGTACGGCTTACGTTACCATCACGCAGGTCGGTCTATCGACAGATGCTTTCACCGCATCATCTGCCACCGCAGCTGTCGCCGCGCCTACTACTTACTATGGTCCGGCTATCTTGTCGCAGACTGCTGGTACAGCTAGTGTGCAGGGAAGTCTGGCTATCGCTAACAGCGGTACCTTGAGCGTTAATGGTACGACAATATTGAACGCCTCAGGCGTTTTGCAATCAGCTGGCCTAAGCGGTACCTACAGCAACGCGCTGACTCTTAATAATGCGGCCAACGCCTTTACGGGCAACGGTTCGGCCCTGACCAGCTTAAATGGCTCCAACATCAGCAGTGGCATCGTCGGTGCAACCTTTGGTGGCACCGGCCAGAGTAGCTACGCCGTCGGCGATCTCTTGTACGCTGGGACGACAACGACAGTTTCCAAACTGGCGGATGTCGCGGCCGGCCAGTGTCTCGTCTCTGGTGGTGTCGGTGTTGCACCAGCTTATGGTGCTTGTGGCACCAGTAATATCGTTTCGGTACCAACTAGTAGCGCCCAGAACACTATTACCCCAGCCACCAGCGGTGTCGTTGGCCTGACCGTCAATGGTACCAACGTTGCTACTGCCGCTACGGCTCTGATCGTCAACCAAGGCTTCTCGGCCGACGGCCAAGCGC
>JBBRLU010000055.1:0-1451 GCA_038231175.1 Saccharimonadales bacterium (SeqCode)
GTATTGTAGCATAGCTAAATTGGTCGTAACCTGGCACTCAGTCGATGTTACCGTCCCGCTTCCGTAGCCAGAATCTTCTGGCTGAACTTGGCTCTAGGGCCCTGTCTACTTCAGGCGGAAGTTAGCCAACCCGCCCCATTCAACCGCGGTGAAGCCGATGCGCGCCGGAGCAGTTAAGTGCTGGGTGGGTAGGCTGATCGGCTGGTCAAGGCCATCAAAATCGAGGAAAACACGGATGAGGGTAGTTGGCTTCGGCGAAATCGCTAACGGTGCGAGCTCGTTCATCTGTGCGGTATTAAACCAAGTTAGTCTGACGTACGGTGTGTTGGGTAGTTTCGGTTGCCAGTAGGCCATAAAGTCATCGGTCTCGTGGCCAACCAAGCCTTGTTCGGCAAGCTGACGGCGAATAGTTGCAGCTGCCTCGGCTCTGGACACCACGGTGCCCTCTGTAATACCCGGGTAGTTACCAATGCCCGGCCCTTCCCAGAAGAGTGAAGTGTAGAGCTTGCCGGCAACGGTTAACAAGCCGTTTGGCTGGGCCCAGACGCTCCAACCTTTGGCTGCGTCGTAGTTGGGCTCAGAAACTTTAACTCGCGCACCAACCCGCACCGAAACGTGCTCGGCAGTGGTCGGGTACAAATAAACTACGGGCTTCGCGCAGCCACCCTGCGGACGCAGTTGATCGCGAGCGTAGACCAGCCATTGGCCGTAATTATCTTGGATGATAATTACGCCGTGCTCTTTGGCAAAGTCGGCTTTCGTTATGTTCTGATACGGTACCGAGTTCGCAGCTTCGTTCTTGTTAAAGTCGATGAATTCCTGATATGCCTTATTCATGAGCGGATGATCCGTTGACTTAAGCTCGTAGATTTGAACGCCAGACGCTGACTTTCCGACAGGCTGAACATCGGCCGTCGTTAAGACGTCGGAACGGCTAACCGAGGTACTCGACAAGCTGCAACCGCGAGTAATGGGCGACATGGTGTCGGCAACGGCCGTCGCGCCTCGCTCCCAGCCGAAGTCCTTTAGATCGGTTTCGACCGCCTGAAAACCGAGCGGCACTCGAGTGTTTATCGGCGTTATGAGGGCATAGCCTATAGAGGTCAGCTTGGTGTCGGCGTACTTTGTCTCGCTACGAACGACTTTGTTACCACCTGCCGTAACAATAACTGTGTCAGCCGGAGCGGGCGTATCGGCGGTCGGTGACAGAATAAATTGCCCCAAATTCGGCTGAGTCGGCTTCTTAACCGTATAACCTTTATCGATTAAAATCTGTGCCGGCATAGTCATCGAGTCGTAATGGGTAGTGGTGTCGATGGTAACTTTCGAGGCGTACTCGGAGTTATTAGACTTCTCGATGTCAGCGTTGTAGGTAGCCTCACCATCGGGACGAGTGATAGCCGTCACCTTGCCGGCCGGTGTCTTTTCGAACAGCGTTATGAAGTCCCCGA
>JBBRLU010000056.1:0-1302 GCA_038231175.1 Saccharimonadales bacterium (SeqCode)
CACGCCTACCGGGTGCTGCGCGACTACGGCAACATGTCATCGGCCACGGTGCTGTTTGTGCTCCGCGATGTGCTGGCCGCCGCTACCCTGGCCGATAATGGCGCGCCGGTGCTCAGCTTCGCCTTCGGCCCGGGCCTGACGATGGAGGCCATGCTGCTGCAATTATCAGTGAGCAATGAGCCGGCAGCAATGAGTAGCCACCAGGCAACCGAACTTGCTGAAGCCATTGCATAAAGCCTGAACACTTGGCTTACATCACGCGCAACACCCTTTCTAACTGATAATTACTCATTGCTAACTGAAAGAGCCTCCGGCCCCGAGCTGATGGATGACCTGACGCTGGCCACCGATGACCTGCGCCAGAACCTCGACGAGCTCGAAACCATTAATACCTGGCTAGGTGGCTACGCGCCGGTGTTGAATGCGCTGGCCCGGCTGCTCCCGTACTTCCCGGCCGGACGACCTCTGCGCGTAGCCGACCTTGGTAGTGGCGGCGGCGACACCCTGCGCCACATAGCGGGCTGGGCGCGTAAAAACGGTGTTTCAGCAGCATTAACAGGCATCGATGCGAATGCGTTTATGTTGGAATATGCGACGGCCAAAAGTCAGGACTTCCCCGAAATCAGCTACCGGCAATTCGATATTTTCTCGCCTGAATTTCAGGCCGAACCCTTTGATGTGCTCACATGCAGCCTATTCTGCCACCACTTCAGCGATGAGGAGCTGGTGACGCTGCTACGGCAGTGGCAGGCGCAGGCGGGGTTGGCCGTGGTCATCAACGACCTGCACCGGCACTGGCTGGCCTACCACAGCATCAAGTGGCTGACGCGGCTGCTGGGCGGCTCCTACCTGGTACGGCACGATGCGCCGCTGTCGGTAGCCCGGGCCTTCCGGCGGAAGGATTGGCTGGAACTGCTGAAGAAAGCCGGCATCACGCGCTACGAGCTACGCTGGCGCTGGGCTTTCCGCTGGCAGCTGATTATCATTTAACATTTATTCATTACCATTTAAGTAGCAAGTCATACGTAACAAGTCATAAGACTTGATTCAAATAATTGACATTCAAAAAATTGGCATCTTACTACTTGCTACTTAATTCTGACTACTTACTTAACAGCCGTTAACTTGCTTGGCGAGGCTGTTTGAACGGTTGTTAAACATTAGACTTGTTCCTAAATAACCGCATTCTTTTTAGTCAAGTGCCAATTCCAAATGCCACAGGCTATGGCCATGATTCGGTCGTTGAAAGCGGCGGATTTGTTGCGGTAAATTTGCGTGACGCAGCCCAGGCGCTTAGCTCCG
>JBBRLU010000057.1:0-1177 GCA_038231175.1 Saccharimonadales bacterium (SeqCode)
CATCTGCATCAACATATCAAACAATAACATCACCACCGTCACGGTTCCCGTGACTGTGGTCGTGGCGCCGCCGGTTTCGCCGCCGACGTCATGTGGTTGTTCTACGCCCCCGACTCCGGTCCCGCCGTCGGTGGTCATCTCCTTGGAGACGATCAACGACATTCCGGCGGGGTTGTGCCGTCCTGTTACAGTCAACGTCAGCTCGACGACCACCGGTTCGCTGGTGGTTGCGCCGACATATGGCTCGATCGGGACTGTGGACTGCTACACGCCGTCCAGTCAGATGTCATCGGTGACGCTCGACGTCGTCAAGGGGAACAATTCGTTCACGGTCTTCGTCTGGGCACCCTCGGATGCTTCGGCATCTTCGGACACCCTGACGGCCACGCCGGCAATCGCTGGCCTGGACTCCAAGACCAACACGGTCAGCGAGACCTACGTGGTCTCGCACCCCGTCCGGCCGTAAAGGCCCTGACTTGGTAGTCGGAACCCCCGGGCGCCTGCTCATTATCGGGCAGGCGCCCGGACCGACTGCTGGCTTGAGTGTTTCACTCGCCAGCAGTCGCTAACCCAATTTAAAGCCCAATATCTATCTAGTTTGTTAAGTTTCAATTTAATTTTAAGTTTTTAAATAAAGGAGAGTTTATTATGACTCGATTTTCTAAATTAGCTGCGGCCTTAGCCGTATTGCCAGTTCTGGCCATTAGCGGCACAGCCTTAGCTGGTAGCCCTGGTCAATTAGCTCAGGGTTCTGGTTTATATCAGGTAAAGAACCTGACCCACAATGGTTCTTACGCTAGCTCCGTTAGTGCTACTTGTAGCGATGAAGTTACTTATAGCATGGAACTATCTAATACTGGTTTCACAGCTTTAACTAACGTTAATTTAAAAACCACTTTGCCTAGCACCGGTGGTTCGTCTACTGCTACTGCTACTACTGATCTTGGTGGAAATAGTGGTACGCATGACTCGGTTACTGTTAATCTAGGCTCAAATCAAACCCAAGCTATCGAAGCTGGTAGCACCGTTCTTTACAATGGTAGCGGTGCAGTCATCAAGACTTTGCCTGACACCATCACAAGCGGTGTTAATGTCGGTACTATAAATGGTTCTACTACTGAGTTTGTTAACTTTAAAGTTCGCATTAACTGCCCAGTTACACCTACACCTACCCCAA
>JBBRLU010000058.1:0-1149 GCA_038231175.1 Saccharimonadales bacterium (SeqCode)
CATCGAGTCAGTTGGAAGGCCCGCATATCTGCTGCAGACGGCGAGTCCTTTGTAGGAATGAAGCGTAGATGTTACTACGGCACCCGCAATAGCCTTGTAAACAAACTGCTATTTTATCCCATGAGTATCGCCGTCCTCAGTCTTCTATCGGTACCAACGCGCGTGCTTTGGCACGAAAGACGAATTGCATTTCTAATACTACTTCCAGTGGCGCGAGGGTCCGCCTCGTCGCTTACACTTTACTTCGCGCACCGAAGTTCCCGCAGGGCCTGGAACTACCGACAACTTCGTTGCTTTTTCTCACTTCCCAGTGCGGATCTTAGTTCGATGGGCCGGTTGCTGAGTACGCTGAGCGTACGCGGCGGCGTGTAGAGCGGTCATTGATCTTGGCAGCCGTCGGCGGCGGCGCTCGGCTCGGTTTCATCTGGGACCTGTCGCGCTCGGCTTTAGCCCCCGGGTTTTTTGGACCTTGATTCATGTTTGATTCCGTCCCCCCCGATCGCCTTGTGCTGTTGGCCGTCGTCGCGTGTCTGACGCTGATCGGCCTTTGGTGGGGTTTGAGCGATACCCGACGCGTGGTGGAGGCGCCCTTCTTATACGCCGCGGGGATGGCGGTACTGATGCTCCCTCAGTACTACATAGCCGCCTTCAGTACGTGGTCAGTGCCAGACGACGCTTACTGGGCCTATACCGTCATGGTAGTACTCTGCAGCATCGCCTTTTACGGTGGCTATTTTTGCCGTCAGACCACGTTCGGGCAAATCTCCCGGCCAGCTAGCAGAATTAAAGACATCAACGCGGACAAGCTTTTTAAGCTCGGACTCGCTGTAGCCGTAGTTGGCTCGATCGGTAAACTTCAGCTGTTGCGTCTGGGCCAGGTAGATGACTGGCGCGGTTGGCCCGTATACTGGTATACATTGTCCAAGGTCACTACGCCTGCAATCTCACTCATTCTTATAAGCTACTTCCAGCCGCGAGACCTGAGAAAACTAGCCGTCGCATTGGCATTCTCTGTTTTCCTGCTGATGGACGCGGTCACCGCGGGGCGGCGATCAGCGACCATTTTGTTGCCGCTCTTATACTTGCTGCCGTTCTACATTTACCATCCGAGGTGGCGGCTACCGCGGTACGCGGTCCTGGGCGCTGGAG
>JBBRLU010000059.1:0-1068 GCA_038231175.1 Saccharimonadales bacterium (SeqCode)
CTATGTCGACACCTGGAAAAACATCGCTCAAGGTATCGGTGATGATCCAGCCACTTATAGTAAGTTTGCCTTCGGCGCTCGTTCGTTCTACGCCCAGCCGGATATCAATGCCTTATTTAGTAAAGTCTTGGCTCGAGTGGTACTTGACGATCACGACACCGGTCCTGACAACGATTACGCCACCAATGTCTACCCCGCCGCCCGACAGGTGTACACCGATGCTTTCGCCACCAACTTCGATAATTCGCAGTTCGATATCAACAGCCTTCTTGCACCGGCTTCGGTCAACTACGACACCTTCTACCTGGGCAGCAAAACCCAGGCTTGGGTACTCGACAACCGCCTATGGGCAGATCATCCTGGCACCAAGCCCAATGGCCAAGCTTATGCCAGTCAATTAGGCCTGTATCAGCTAAATTGGCTGAAGAACACCCTGGCAGCTTCTACCAAACCGATCAAGATCATTTACTCACCACGCTCTTTCACCCAAAGCTACCAAGGCGGCGAGCAAAAAGATATCTTGGCCGTCATGAAAGCTTCGCTGGTGGCCGATCCTAATAGCCGCATCATTATTGTCAGTGGTGATACGCACGCTGCCGCTGTCTGGCAAATCAGTGACCCGCGCATCCAAGAATTCCTCAGCGGACCACTATTCAACACCACCAAGCACAGTGTTCACGCTCTCTCCACCTGGCAGATCAAGGCTGGCTATCTGCCGTTATAAAATGACGATGGTGGCACCGATGGTCGCGCTCTATACAATGTTTACAGCCGTATCGCTGTCGATGTAGCTGCCGGCACACTGACCGTCAACATCGTTGCCGAAGACGGCACGGTCATTTACGGCCAGACCTTCAGCGGTTTGTAGATTACTTCCGCGGCTTATATTGCCGTTTGGTCGTCAGTTTAACTCGTTCTTTGGTGGAAGCGTTCTTGATGACGTGGAAGACTAGCCGATACGTCAATAAAGCTAATAGCATTTCGAGACTACCGAAAATTATTGCTTCTCGTTGTTCACTACCGGGCTTAGACGTCAGAATATCAAACCAAGCATCGACGATGAATAGC